>JBOGJY010000384.1:0-8004 GCA_050745325.1 Terriglobia bacterium | reverse complement strand
GTGCATGGCTGGATCCGCATCGCTATGTTGTGAAGGCGTGTACTGAACAGGGATACCACGCTGTAGCGGCAGCAGTGAAGTCGGAATTGAGGGTGCTGCTGGCTGATTATCCCGGCTTGATCGATGCCGTACTGCTGGATGACACAGGGGCTGCCAACCCCGAAACCCAGGCGTGGCTGCGCTCGGAAGTGCTCTCTGGCGGGTAGATGAGGCGACGAGATGGCTACCGCCAAAAGCACGCCAGCCCGTGTCTCACGAAGTCTACCTACCTGTGGCCTCCTTTAGTAGGTTTCACTCGGAATATTAGGCGGGAAAGCGGTGCTTGATGCCGAAGCAGGAAATCGAAGGCGCAATCCGAATCTCTGTGCTTGACCGGCTGATCGATGAAGATCCAAAGCGCGGTGTGGAAGCGCCTCTGACGCGCTCAAAATCTCTTCAGTCGATCAAGGCGGCGCTGCGGCGTGATCTCGAATGGCTTCTCAATACGCGGCAATCGCTCGATTCGATGAACCGCGATTCGAGGGAGTTACACGGCACGCTTTTCGATTATGGCCTGACGGATATTACATCGCTCTCCATGCGGTCGGCCAAGGATCAGAATCGCTTGCTGAAGACGATTGAGGCGGCAATAGAATTGTACGAGCCCAGGCTCCATTCGGTGCGGGTCAGCCTGCAGCCGGTTGCTGATAGCACGCGGAGCCTGCACTTCATGATTGAGGGCTTGCTTCGTTTGGATCCCGCCCCGGAGCACGTCTACTTCGACACCGTCCTCGAGACGAACACGGGCGAGTACGCGGTCAAGGGAGAAGGTTAGTGCGTGACGAGCTGTACGACTATTACGAGAGCGAGCTGACCTTTCTCCGCCAGATGGGGGCGAATTTTGCGGATAAGTATCCAAAAATTGCCGCCCGCCTGCTTCTCGACCCCGACGGCAGCAAAGATCCTCACGTGGAGCGGCTGCTTGAAGGATTTGCCTTCCTGGCCGCCCGCGTTCACCTTAAAGTCGACGACGAATTCCCGGAAATTACCGAGTCTTTGCTCGGCATGTTGTATCCGCATTACCTGCGGCCGATTCCTTCCATGTCCGTGGCGCAGTTCTACCTGGACCCCGAACAAGGGAAGCTGACCACCGGACTCGCCATTCCGCGCGGCTCCATCCTGCGCACGCAGCGCGTGGCGGATGCGCCTTGCAAGTTTCGCACCTGTTATGACACCACGCTCTGGCCGTTCAACGTTTCGGAAGCGCAGTGGGGCACGCCGGACCGCCTTCAGCCGCCAATCCGGGTGCGCGACGCCGCGGCTTTCCTGCGGGTGGAATTCACCTGCCTGCCGGACGTGACCTTTGACAAGCTGGAGATGAATTCGCTGACGTTTGCGCTGCATGGTGATGCGACGCTGCAACACACTCTCTACGAGTTGCTTTGCAATAATTGTACGCAAATTTTTGTGCGCGATCCCGGTGCGGGCCCAAAGACACAACCGCGGATGCTCGAAGCCGGAGTATTGCGCCCCATGGGCTTTTCTGAAGATGAGGCCATGCTGCCTTACCCGAAGCGGTCCTTTATGGGTTACAGGCTTCTGCAGGAATATTTTTCGTTTCCCGATAAATTCTTTTTTTTCGATTTGGGCGGGTTCAGCCCGGCCGTTCTCGGCGGATTTAAGGACAAGATGGAGCTGATTTTTTTCATCTCGCGCTTCGAATTGGCGGACCGTCAGCAAAAGCTTGAAGTAGGCGTCACTCCGGGAACGGTCCGCTTGGGATGCAGCCCTGTGCTGAATCTTTTTCCCCAGACGGCTGAGCCCATTCTGTTGGATCAGACGCGCCCCGAATACGCGGTGGTTGCCGATGCGCGGCGCCGCTACGCGGCGGAGGTTTTTTCTGTTGATGAGGTGGTGATTACCAATCCTCAGTCGCACGAAATCACCGCCCTTGAACCGCTTTACTCTTTTCGTCATTCCTCCGAGGGGAAGAAAAGCCAGGTGTTCTGGCATGCGAGACGGCGTCCGTCGGTGTTGAAGGGTGATGAAGGAACGGATGTTTTCCTGTCCTTTGCAGACCTGTCCTGCCGGCCCGCACGGCCGGATTCGGACACGGTTACCGCGCGATGCAGTTGCTCCAATCGAGATTTGCCTTCGCGTCTTCCGTTTGGGAATCAGGCCGGAGATTTTGAGGTGGACGGCATCCCCTCAATCAAACGCGTGATCGCCCTCAGGAAGCCGACGCAGACGCTGCGCCCGCCGATGGGAAGCAGCGCCTTGTGGCGATTGATCTCGCATCTATCATTGAACTATCTTTCCTTGGTGGAAGACGGACGCGACGCCCTCACCGAAATTCTGAAGCTTTATAATTTCTCCAACCTTCTTGATCTTGGCAAGCAAATTGAAGGTATTAAGGAAGTGAAATCGCAGCGGCATTTCGCACCCGTCGTTTCTGAAAATGGGATCTCATTTGTGAGGGGAACGCGTGTGAACGTTGATTTTGACGAAGAGTATTATGCGGGAGGCGGGGTCTATCTCTTTGCCAGGGTGTTGGAACATTTTCTTGGGCTTTACACGTCGCTAAACAGCTTTACGCAACTCGTTGCTACGACGCGCCAGAGAAGGGAGGCGCTACACGAATGGCCGCCCCGAGCGGGACAAGCGATTTTGGTCTGAAAAACAGCAACGAGGCCGTTGAAAAGGAGCTTCGTGAGCGGCCGTACCGCTTCGAGTTTTTTCAGGCGGTTCGCCTCCTTGAGCGGCTCTTGCCCGATCGCAAACCGGTAGGGCAGTTTAAAAAGCCCTCGGAGGAAACGGCGCAGTTTGGCGCACACGCCACACTTGCATTTCCTGCAAGCCAAATTCAGGCGATCGACTGGGAAGAAGGCCGCGCTCCCAAACTGACGGTTAATTTCATGGGGCTGACAGGTCCCCAGGGGGTGCTGCCGCTATACTATACCGAGCTAGTGGCTAACAGGATCCGGGTGGGTGACAGAGGTCTCCGGGATTTTTTCGACCTTTTTAACCACCGGATGATTTCCCTGTTCTACCGCGCGTGGGAAAAATACCGCTTTGCTGTCGCGTATGAGCACGGGGACCGCGACCGCTTTACGCACTATTTGAGGGACCTGATTGGGTTAGGGACGGCAGGTCTGGAGGACCGCCAGGCGCTGCCGGATGACTCGCTATTGTATTATGCGGGGTTGCTGGCGCAAAAGCCGAGGTCGGCAACGGCGCTACGGCAGATTCTTTCGGATTATTTTGGCGTTCCGGTCGAGATTGAGCAGTTTGCAGGAGCTTGGTATCAGCTTGATACGAATTCGCAGTGTCAATTTGAGGATGCAGGAGGCATCTCCGATGAGTTGGGCGGGGGCGCCGTGGTAGGTAACGAGGTTTGGACTCAGGAATCGCGAGTCCGAATAAAACTAGGCCCGCTCGCGCTGGCCAAATATCTCGATTTCCTACCTTCCGGCTCAGCCTTCGGGCCGCTGCGGGCGCTGACCCATTTTTTTTCGAACGGCGAGATTGATTTTGAAGTACAACTTATTCTGCAGCGGGAAGAGGTGCCGCCTTGTGAGCTCGGCGCGGACGGAGATATGGCTCCGAGATTAGGCTGGGTAACGTGGGTTAAAACTGCGTCCAAAGAAGCTGACGCTGGCGATACTATTCTTGCGATCTGAGAGGAAGAAAAACCATGGCCATCAATCTGAAAGCCTTAATCGGAAAGTTGAACGATACGACGCGCAGCGCGCTCGAAGCGGCTGCGGGCCTGTGTCTGTCGCGCACACACTACGACGTGGAGGTCGAGCACTACCTCATGAAGCTGCTGGACGCTCCAGATTCGGACTTTTTCCACATCCTGAAGCATTTCAACGTTGAAAAATCCCGGCTAGGAGCTGAGCTGACGCGGAGCCTTGACAAGCTGAAGTCCGGCAATGCGCGAACGCCTGCATTGAGCCCAACCGTCGTCAGAATGTTTACCGAAGCCTGGGCTATCGGCTCGATCGACTACGGCGCCGGACAAGTGCGGACCGGTTTCACCATACTGGCGCTTGCGACTCACGAGGATTTGTCGCGGCTGATGCGGGATGTCAGCAAGGAGTTTCAGAAAATCGAAGGCGATGTTTTGCGAAAAGAGTTTTCGGGCATCATTGCAGCGTCGAGCGAGGAAACGCTGGAAGCGCCAGCCGTTGCGGCAGGAGCGCCAGGGGTGGTGGGTAAAGCCACGGGCGGGAAAACAGCCAATCTCGACCAGTTTACCGTCAACCTCACTGACAACGCCCGCAGCGGCAAGATTGATCCCGTACTAGGGAGGGACCACGAAATCCGCCAGATCGTGGACATCCTCACACGGCGGCGGCAGAACAATCCGATCCTAACCGGAGAGGCTGGGGTGGGGAAGACCGCGGTGGTCGAGGGATTCGCCTTGCGCGTGGCTCATGGAGACGTCCCGCCTTCGTTACGCAACGTGACGATTCGAACACTCGACCTTGCCTTACTCCAGGCGGGCGCCGGAATTAAGGGGGAGTTTGAAAATCGCTTGAAAGGTTTGATTGAAGAAGTCAAATCGTCTCCGTCTCCCATCATCCTTTTTATCGATGAAGCGCACACCATGATCGGCGCGGGCGGGCAGGCAGGGCAGAATGACGCTGCGAACCTCCTAAAGCCGGCGCTGGCGCGCGGCGAATTGAGGACTATCGCCGCCACCACCTGGTCAGAATACAAAAAGTATTTTGAGAAAGATGCGGCGCTTGCCCGGCGCTTCCAGGTGGTTAAGGTGGAAGAGCCAGACGAAGTTAAATGTATGATGATGTTGCGCGGCATTGTGCCGTCCCTTGAGAAGCATCACAAAGTCCGCATTCTCGACGAAGGCCTGGGCGGGGCGGTGAGGTTCTCGCACCGGTATCTGGCCGGGCGCCAGCTTCCCGACAAGGCGGTGAGTGTCCTTGACACTGCTTGCGCGCGGCTCGCTCTGGGCCAGAGTTCAACCCCTCCCGCAATTGAGGATCTCAGCCGCCAGATCGACGACTTCGCCGTGCAGCAACGGATTCTCACGCGCGAAAGCGCGCTGGGCGCTGACCACGGCGAGCGTCTGCAGGAGATCGCCCAACAGAAGCAGAACCTGGAAGCGCGTCTCGCGGAATTGAGAGAGCGGTGGAAGAAGGAAGGCGATATGGTCACGCGCGTCCGCGATCTCCATACGCAGCTTGAGGGCGCATCAACGCCAGCCGCGGGCAGCGGAGGTAATGGCGCGCCTTCCCCATCGGGCGCGCAGGAGGCGGCGGCGACCGCGGGAGCAGGCGCGAGCGCGAGGCCTGCGGCGGATGCTGGCGGCGCCGGGGCGGCAGCGGCTACGGTGGACCCCGTCGCGCTGCGGGCTGAGTTGCGCAAAGTTGAGTCCGAACTGGCGGCCCTGCAGGGAGAAGCCCCGATGATGCGGGTAGCCGTGGACGCGCAGATCGTTGGCGAAGTGATTTCCGGTTGGACGGGTATTCCCGTGGGTAAGATGATGAAAGATGAGATCAGCACCGTGCTATCGTTGCCTTCGCTTCTCGGCAAGCGCGTGATCGGGCAAATGCACGCGCTTGGAGCCATTAGCCAGCGCATCTCCTCTTCCCGCGCCCGGCTCGACGATCCTAATAAGCCCATTGGCGTGTTTATGCTGGTGGGGCCCAGCGGCGTTGGGAAAACCGAAACTGCGCTTGCCCTTGCAGATTTACTTTACGGCGGCGAGCGGAACTTGATTACGATCAATATGTCCGAATTTCAGGAAGCGCACACGGTTTCGACCTTAAAAGGCTCTCCTCCGGGATACGTGGGTTACGGCGAAGGCGGCGTTTTGACGGAGGCCGTGCGGCGCCGGCCCTACTCCGTGGTCCTGCTGGATGAAGTTGAAAAGGCTCATCCCGACGTGCTTGAGCTTTTCTACCAGGTTTTTGATAAGGGCATGATGGAGGATGGTGAAGGCCGCGAGATTGATTTCAAGAACACCATCATTATTCTTACCACGAATGCCGCGACAGACTCGATGACGAAGCTGTGCGCCGACCCTGAAACAATGCCTGCCGCCGAAGGCCTGGTTCAAGCCATCAAGCCGGAGCTCAATAAAATCTTCAAGCCTGCGTTTTTGGGAAGGATGGTTGTTATTCCTTTCTTCCCTATCCGCGATGAATCGATGAAGCAGATCATCTGGCTGAAACTCGGCAAGATTAAGAACCGGCTGTACGAAAACCACAAAATGGAGCTCGCCTATGATGAAGCCCTCGTGGACGAGGTGGCGAAGCGCTGCACCGAAGTTGAAAGTGGAGCGAGAAACGTAGATAACATCTTGACCAACACGCTGCTCCCAGAGATTTCCCGCCAGTTGCTCGGCCAGATGGCGGAGGGGGAGAAGATGGAAAGAATTAGTGTGGGGATCGGGGAAAACGGATCGTTTGTGTACAGCTAAAAAGGAGTGGATACCCACGGTCACTTGACGTCTGATTGGCCGTGGGTTTGTCCTCGGCGATCCACGTCCGGAAAGGCACGAACGTGGCTGCCATCCCCTGAGATGTTGTGATTTTTGCCAATGAGGAACCTATGTCAGGTGCTGGAACGCTCACGCCTGCGTCAAAGACTCCATCGCCAATGTGCATAACTGACCCCCGGCTTTCAGGAGTTAGGGCGTCCAAACTCTGCACGACAAGGTTCCAACCCGTTTCGGTGACCTCCCCGCTTGTCGAGGGTTTGCTAATTATGGTAGGGCAGATTGAGAGCCCGTCCGGTGTGCCACTAACGACGCCAGAGACCGAGACAATCAAAAAGATTTTTGAAGCGAGCATCGACTCGGCGCGCATCCGTCTTGTAAGAACCAGCGTTGCCAATGCTCCGACGACGCTCGGAAACCAAATCCGCATCGCGCCAGACCAGAGGACGGATACCCCAGATTGGCTTTCGACGCTGGTCCATGAGGCGACCCACGTCTGGCAATATCAGACGCAGGGGACTAGCTACATCACGGATTCGATCTACCATCAACTGCGGGCCAAACGCGCCATGGGAACGAGGGATGGCGCATACTTCAATTACCAGCTTGCAAAGGGAAGGCCTTTCAGCGCCTATTCGGCCGAAGAGCAAGCGCAACTTGTCGAAGACTATTACGACATCACGATATTCTATGCTAAAAAGGCCAGCACGCCCCAATGGGTCAGTGTGCGAAAACGGGATTTGCCTTTATATGAAGCATTGATTGCACAGCTACGCAGCGCGATTCCTATGCCAGATGGCGTAATTTATCAGAGAAACCTGATGAGTCTGCCGCCGGGTCAGCAATTTCCAATCGTGGATTCGCCCTACGGAACGGTTTCAGTTGTTCCAGTGATCCAGATAAGATTTTGAGAACGAAGAAAAAGAGAATTCCATGCCGTACACACAAGAAAACCGGTTGATCTCTATCGACACTCCCTTGGGTCAGGATGTCCTCTTACTTCACGGTTTCAGCGGGAGCGAAGGCATTTCCCGCCTATTCAAATTTAACCTCGACTTGCTCTCCGAAAACGACTCGATCACGTTCACCAACATCGTCGGGCAGAATGTGACCGTTTCGGTGGAGCTCGTGGACGGAAGCGTTCGCTATTTCAACGGCTGCATTAGCCGTTTCGCTCAAAGCGGGAAGGATGACCGTTTTACTCACTACCAGGCGGAAATGGCGCCTTGGCTCTGGTTTCTTACCCGCAATGCGGATTGCCGCATTTTCCAGGACATGGCCGTGCCGGACATCATCACGCAGGTCTTCAACAACCTTAGTTTTCAAGATTTCCAGAATAAACTGCAGGGAACTTACAATCCGTTGGAATATTGCGTGCAGTACCGCGAGACGCACTTCAATTTTGTTTCCCGCCTGATGGAGCAGTACGGCATTTTTTATTTCTTTCAACACCAGCAGGGCAAGCACACGATGGTTTTAGCAGACTCGAACAGCGCCTTCCAGCCTTACGATGGATCATCGGGAAACGCCGCGTGTGATTTGGTGTCGGGAGGCGCCGA
>JBOGJY010000383.1:0-8180 GCA_050745325.1 Terriglobia bacterium | reverse complement strand
ACTGTTCACTTAAGCTCAGCGCGTCATTACGCTACAGCAAATTTGCCTGTCATCCTGAGCGCAGCGAAGGATCTGTTTGTAAATCAGTGGGAAAAGCAGATTCTTCGCTGCGCTCAGAATGACAGACACTTGCATGGGTTGTTCCACAGCAATATTCTGCTTAAGTGAACAGTGTTGTCTTTAGCCCGGATCATTCATGAATCAACGGTCACCGTCAGGAGGGCGGGGTTTCAACCCCGCCTCCCTCTTAATCCCGCGGATGAAGCGATGTTTCGGCGTTCAATGCGGCGCCAATGATTCCCGTCTCGAAATCGGTGTCAATCACCTCAAACTGGCTGCCTTGCAAAGGGGACATTTTTACCATTTCGTGCAAGTTGATGTCTAACCGCGGCAGCTCAACAAACTTTGCATTGGGGCCCGTCAGGAAAAACTTGCCCGGGCCTTCTATGACAATGCTGGTAGCTGTGGCCGCCGCAAGAGCGCGATGCCAAAGCTTTACAAAGTCTCCGCAACGTTTGTCCCCGGTTTTGGCGCCGGCAAAGACCTCTTCCGGCTCTATATCCAGAAATCTCAGGCGCATCGCGCGGCCGCCCATGATGCCCTCCAGATGGCCGCGCCCGCCGCACCCGCAAAACCGCTCTTTCGGATCGAGGGTCACGACAGAGTGCCCCCCTTCCCAGATTCCGTCGGTCCAGGGGTAGCGGCCATAGCCGACGCCGTGGCCGAGATACCAGACTCTGATCAGCTTGCCAAGGAAGCCTTGAGTGGATGCCAGCCCGGCGGCCATCACGTCCGTGTCGTTAAAGACGCGGACATGAACCTCGTGGCCCGCCTGCCGGATGGACCTGCTCAGGGCCTCTTGAAGTCCGAACCCTTTGATCTGCGGTATGTTGGGCGACTCGAGCACCACCCCGTCACGAACGATTCCAGGCACCGCCACGCCGGCGGCGTCGATTTGCTCACCACGCCGGGCGATCTCAATCTGGCGAAGGATGCACTGGAGAATGTCGTCCGCAGGCATTCCGTCAAGAACGTGGGCAGACCCGCCGGATTCCGGGTAGAAGGTCACCTGCCCGCTCACGCGCCCCTTGATCACCAGGCCGGCGGCAATTTGATGCGACGCCAGCACGCCGACTGTCTGTCCCATGGTCACCCTCAATCCGTTCAACGCGCCGCCGCGGGATGCTGTAGCGCCGCCGTTTCGGGCGCCATGCCGGGCATAAAGCCCGGCGCTACAATCTAAGGAATAGCTGTCGAATAAGCGCCGACGGCTCCTGCTCCCCGATGGGGAGCGACCCCATTGGTCTGAGGCGCAGCCTCGCTAGATGTTCGCCAGTTTATTGAGGCCGTTAAAAGCCGCTGATTTGTAACACTCCGCGAGAGTGGGATAGTTGAACACAACGTCCACGAAGTATTCGATCGTGCCCTTCAGCACAAAGACGGCCTGACCAATGTGCAAAAGCTCAGCCGCCCCGTCGCCGATAATATGAATCCCCAGCAGTTCTTTGGTCTCGCGATGAAAGATCAATTTCAGACGGCCGGTGGTATCGCCCCGGATTTGGCCCCTTGCGATCTCACGATAGTAAGCGATGCCCACCTCGTAGGGCACGTCTTCGTTGGTGAGCTGCTCCTCGGTTTTACCGATGAATGAAATCTCCGGGATAGAATAAATGCCATACGGATAATTCGCGGGGTTGGAATGAACCGGCAAACCGAGAGCGTGCGCCGCGGCAATGCGCCCCTGTTCCATCGAGACCGAAGCGAGACTGGGAAAGCCAATCACGTCCCCGACGGCAAAGATATGAGGCTGGGAGGTGTGGAAATCGGTATCGACCGGAATGCGCCCGCGCGAATCGGGCGTAATCCCCGCCGCAGCGAGGTTCAATTCGTCAACATTGCCTACGCGTCCCACCGCGTAGAGCAGGGCATCGCCCGAAACCTTCTTGTTGCTCTCAAGGTTCGCCACCACCTTTCCATCCGGCGTCTCCTCCACGCTGTGCACCTCTTCGGAGAGCCGCATGATCACGCGGCGGTCGCGCAAGTGGTAAGAGAGCGCCTCCACAATCTCGGCGTCCGCAAATTCAAGCAGCCGTGGCCGCTTTTCAACCAGGATCACACGAACACCCAGCACGGCGAACATGCAGGTATATTCCACGCCGATCACGCCTCCGCCCACCACGATCAGCGTCTTCGGCAGATCCGCCATCTTGAGAATCTGATCGCTGTTGACAATGTTGCGGTCGTTGAGGGGAACACGCGGCGAGAAGGCGGGCTTGGTGCCCGTGGCGATGATGATGAAGTCGCTGGTGCAGTCGGCGGTCCCCTGCGGGCTCACCACACGAATCGTGCGCGGATCAACAAAGCTCGCCGTGCCCGAGATCAGGTTGACGCCGTTGCGCGAAAGCTGCGCCTCGGCGACGTCTACTTCGGTTTTGATCACGTGCTGGACGCGGAAAGCGAGGTCCGCCATCGTGATCTTATCCTTCACCCGGTAGTTAGACCCGTAGACGTTCTGATAGTTGTAGCCGGAAAGGTGCATCACGGCTTCCCGCATGGTTTTGCTGGGGATGGTTCCAGTATTGACGCAGGCTCCGCCAATATCGCCAACCTTTTCAATCAACGCCACGCGCTTGCCGGACTTGGCGGTCTGGATTGCAGCCCGCTGGCCCGACGGCCCCGATCCGATCACGATGATGTCGTATTTTTGCATTCCATGCCTTCGTGGGAGATGGTCGGTCAGCTCACCGGACGATGACCTAGTTTACGTAATCGGATTTACGGAACGCAATACAGCAATTTCCTGGGCATGTCGTGGTTTGCGGGGTGGCAAGGCGCGTTGTTCTTTTACTAGCGCCTAGTTGCAGAAATAAACGGCGTTATCATTGGCTGGGAGGAAGGGCGGGGTTTTAACCCAACACGGTTCACATAAACTCAGCGTGCCTCTCCACCGCAGCTAATTCGCGTGTCATCCTGAGCGTAGCGAAGGATCCGCTTGTATATCCCTGGGAAAAGCAGATTCTTCGCTGCGCTCAGAATGACAGACACCTACCTTCCACGTTGGGCGCGGTCTGGCCGGTCTACTCTGCTTCCAGGATCATTCTGGTCAGCATCTGGAAGTGATATCCCATGACCGCGAGCGTCATGGCGGTGTCAAACTGCTTGCGGTATTTCATCGCCGCTTTGGCGACGAATTTCCAGTAGCTGGTCCGCGATTCACTCAGCACGCCTTGCCTGACAAAAGAGCGCGCGACGGCAAGATAATCCGAGAAAACGCGCGGGCGGTGGTTGGGATGCTTGTAGCGTTCAAGAAAGCGCAGGGCCCGCTCATAATAGGCCTCTGGGGTATAAATCCGCTGAAGAATATCACGATACCCCTGGATCAGCTTTTGCGCGTTCATTTTCGGAATGAAATTGAGCCGCAGATCCATATTATTGCCGTGGCCTTCGTCGAGGATGCGGCCTTCCTTTGTGAGCCGCCGGAAAAGTTGTGTGCCGGGCAGCGCCAGCAGGATGCCTACCATCGCCAGGGGAATCGCGCTTTCGTGGATGAACTTGACCTGACGATCGAAAATATCATCCGGGTCGTTGTCAAAGCCAACGATGAAACCCGCCATCACTTCGAGACCGTAGTCCTGAATGCGATGGACGCTCTCCACCAGGTTCTTGCGCGTATTTTGCATCTTCTGGGCTTCTTTGAGGCTCTCCTCAACGGGAGTCTCAATGCCCATGAAGACGCGCGTGAAGTTGGCGTCCTTCATCCCCTGGAGGAGTTCGGTATCGTCAGCAAGGTTCACCGAAGCCTCGGTGAAAAAACTGAACGGCGTCCCGTGGCTCCGGTTCCAACCGGCGAGAGCGACCAACAATTCCTTCGCTTTCCTTTTGTTGCCAATAAAGTTGTCATCCACAATAAAGACCGAGCCGCGCCACCGGCGGTCTTGAAGCTGCTCAAGCTCGGCCACGATCTGAGCCGGCGTCTTGGTGCGGGGCACGCGCCCGTAGATCTCGATGATGTCGCAGAACTCGCAGTTGAACGGGCAACCGCGCGAATACTGAATGGGCATGGAGCTGTAATGTTTGGTGTCGATCAAGCTCAAGTCGGGAGGCGGTGTGTGATATAAGCTGGGCAATTCAACCGCTTTGTAGGACGGCTTCAAGGTTTCGCTCTCAAGATCGGCGATGAGCTGCGGCATAAGGTCTTCAGCCTCGCCGTAGACCACGCTGTCGGCGTGTTCGGGGAGCTCGGAAACGCTGTTGGTGATCGGGCCGCCCACGACGGTGCGCAATCCACGGGCGCGGCAGCGGTCGAGAGTCTCGATCACCTCTTGCCGGTGGACGATCATGCCGCTGAGCATGGCCACATCGGCCCACTTCAAGTCGGAATCCTTCAGGCGGCGGATGTTGGTATCGACCAGGCGTTTGTTCCAATGCGCCGGCAACATCGCTGAGACTGTGAGAAGACCAAGCGGCGGATAAGCGGACTTTTTACCTTCGATGGGTAGCGCATATTTGAAGCTCCAGTATGTATCTGGAAACTCCGGGTAAATCATAAGGACATTCATCAATTGCTCCGTCTTTCAGGTGGGTAACTTCAGGATACACTCGCTGCCGATGCTGTTACAACACAATTCTCAGTTAGTTTCGGCTCACTCTAATGAGAATTACATATTATAGTGGCAACGTTCGCTGGCGCCGCGCTCTCTGAGCGCACGAAAGCCGGCGGCCAGAGGCCGCCTGGTTATAAATTATTAAATCCATCCTCAACTCCGCGAGAAAGCCTGCCGATGAATATTCTGGTGAGACGGCGCACCCTTTGAGATTCCCAACGCGCAGGGCTGGCGCCGCAAACATTGCCACAAGAGGGAAGACATGGAAGCAGGTCAGAATGTGAACGAGCGGGTCTTGCTGGTTGATGACGAGCCGAGCGTCCGCCGGATGATGAACGACGCGCTTCGTAAAGAGGGCTACAACTGCCGGAGCTGCTCGAATGGCGAGGACGCGTTGCATCTTTTGCGGCGGGAAGGCTTCGAGGTGGTCATCACCGATCTGTATATGCCGGGAATTTCTGGCATGGCGGTATTAAAAGAGGGACAGAAGGTCCGGCCGGAATCCGCCTTTCTGGTTGTCACCGGCGAACAGGACGCGCGCGTCGGCGTCGAAGCCATGAAACAGGGCGCCATCGACTATCTCGTGAAGCCCTTTCCCATTCAATCGCTGATTTCAAGCGTCCGGAGGGCCGCGCAGAAGAAAAATCAAGACCACGAAGCGCGCGTACGCGGCGAATATTATCAGAATCTGGTGGCGAAGAGGACCGCGCAATTGAAATCGGCGCTGGCCAAGATCGGCCAGGGTTATGAAGCAACGGTTGAAACACTGGGGTCGCTGCTCGACATTCGCGACAGCGAGATGGCGGGCCACGCGCACCGGGTCTCGCTGTATACTTTCGAGCTCGCCAAGCGCATGGATCTCCCCCGCGGGCTCTGGAAGGATTTTGTCCTCGGCGCCTTTTTGCATGATGTCGGCAAGATAGGAATCCCCAGCGAAATTCTATTGAAGCCAGACCGGCTCACGCCAGCCGAAATGACCGTGATGAGAACTCACGTCACGATTGGCTATAATATTGTCAAGCGAATCGAGCATCTTCAAAAGACGGCGGAGATTGTCCGCTCACACCATGAGCGGTTTGACGGCAACGGCTATCCGCGCGGCTTGAAAGGCGAGGAGATTCCGCTGGGGGCAAGAATATTTTCCATCGCCGATACGCTCGACGCCATGACATCCAACCGTCCTTACCGGCGCGCCTTGCCGATGGAGCGCGCCTATGAGGAAATCAGAGCGTGCGCTGGCCTGCAGTTTGATCCCAAGCTCGTTCAGGTTTTTCTCTCGGCGTCTCCCGGCGTATGGGAAGCCATTCGGGAGAATGTTCAAGCCATCCAGCAAGCCATGCGGCCCGGCTGGTGGGATTCCCAGATAATCCTGTCGATCAGCGGCTCCATCGGAAATCCACTCGTGCCTGACCTCAAAACACGGGCAGTGGCGTAGGCTGGATTATCTATATAAGTCGACGGTTGTAGCGGCGGCGTCTCGCCGCCGGCTTTGTTTTCAATCGTTCCGGCGGCGGGGACGCCGCCGCTACAACCCGCGTCTTCCAATATCGCTTGCATTGCCACCGTCTTTTCACCTCAGCCGCGCCCAATGAAGATAAGCAAAGATGAGGGTCTGTCCTCCGAAGAGAGCATAGAGGGCCGCCGCGCCCAGGAAGCTTCCATAGGGCCACTGATAGTTGCGGAGGTTTTTTCTAAGCAGCAGGGATGGCACTGCGATCAGCGTGCCGGCGAGCGAACCTAAAAGGATGGTTACGTAAGTCAAAGGAATCCCCAGGAAGACGCCCACCAGCAGCATCAGCATCACGTCGCCGAACCCGAGATATTCCTTTTCGGGGTCGCCAAACCGCCTGAAAAACCACGCCACAAGGTAAAGCAAACCCGCTCCGAACAAGCCCCCTGTGAGGGCGCCCGCGAAGGATGAAACCGGACCGGAAAGCGTCAGCCCCGCGCGGCGGAAAATCCATTCCACGAGGCCGTCATTCACCGGAGTGAAGAAGCTGAAAATAAGGCCCAACGCAATGCCCGTGATGGTTACCGAGTGCGGAATAATCCGCGCGCTGAAGTCGGTGAAGATCAGAACCACCATCAGCATGGCGAAGATGATTGCTTTAAAAAAAAGCGCGGTGGCGCCAAACTCGGCGAAGGCCGCAACAAAAAGACATGCCGTGATCATCTCAACAGCCGGATAGAGGGCCGAGATGTGTTCATGGCAATTCCGGCATTTGCCGCGCAGCGCCAGATAACTCAAGACAGGAACATTATCGTACCAGTGGATTAACTCTCCGCACCGCGGGCATCGCGAGCGCGGCATGACCACCGATTGGTGATTGGGCAGGCGGATAATGCAGACATTCAGAAAGCTGCCCAGGACAAGCCCGAAAAGCGCGGCAAAAAGATAGCAAGCATAGCTCGGAATCGCCATAAGGGCCCATCAAGGCCGTGACTGACAAGGGGGTTAGTTTCTAGCTAAAGCGCCCGCAGGGGGCTCGCGGGACTCCACATCCCTAATAAGCCGCTGATAGAATCGCTCGGTCTTCTGCACCATTATATCATTAGTAAACCCCTTCGCTTTTTCCCGGGCTTCCACCCCCATCCGGCGCAGAATTTCGGGGCGCGACGCGGCTGCTACCATCTTTTCCGCGAATTTTTCTGGTGAACCGGGCTCCGTCAACCAGCCGGTTTCGCCGTCGTCCACAATCTCAGGCAATCCACCCGTGCGGCTGGCGATGACCGGAACGCCGTGCGCCATTGCAATCAGCGCCGCAGAGCCCAAGCCCTCGGCGAGTGAGGGCATCAGAAAAAGGTCGATTGAATTCATAAATTCCGAGAGGTCACTCAGGTAGCCCGTCAGCCGGATACGGCCATCCGGATTTCCCAAGCCGTACTTTTCGACGAGCGGCTGCTTCATGCCGCCCTCGCCCGCGAGCAGCAACCGCGCCCTTGGAAGGCAGGCCGCCACGCGCTGGAACGCCTGGATGGCGATCTCCTGACCTTTTTCGGGTGTGAACGCGCCCGCGTGGCCAATGGCAAAATCGCCCTCTTCTAGTTGAAAACTCCGGCGCGTTTGCGTTCGCACCGCCGGATCGGGCAGGCTCGCTGGAAAATCGATTCCATCCGGAATGACCTGAATTTTTGCGGCTGCAATTCCAGATTGAAGGAGCAGCCCACGGACGAACTCCGAAACGGCAATTACTCCGTGGCAGCTCCGGCCATATTTCAGGCGGTGGATGAACCGGCCCCGCGGCAGGAACGTAACCCGTCGGCTGGCCACGCGCTTGACCGGCAGGGCCGATGAAGCGAACCAGGAAAAGGTCTGCCCGTGACCGTCATGCGCATGGATGACGTCAAACCCACGGATCAGACCGCGCAGCGTGAAAATTGAACGCGCCAGGCCTGCGCCACGGAAAGAAAGTGCACAAGCCTCAAACCCTTCGCGCCGCGCCGATTCTTCAAGGCGGCTTCCCGGAGGGCAAACAATCAATTGGCAGAGCCCCCTGTCTCGAAGCCCACGCGCCAGCGCCAGAAGCTGCCACTGGCCGCCGCGCATATCATTGCCGGTATCAAGATGCAGGATCC
>JBOGJY010000382.1:0-6336 GCA_050745325.1 Terriglobia bacterium | reverse complement strand
GCGGCGGCCAGAGGCCGCCGCTACAGCCGTAGTTGTCACACAGACTCTAGGGCGCGAAGTGCTTGCGTGGCTCCTCGTCTACCACCGCCAGCGTGCCGACCCACTCATCAGCTTGTTTTTCGGCTTGTTCCCGCGCGATGCCATAACGCTCCTGAAGCTTGCCGACAAGTTGGTCCCTCTTGCCAGCAATTACGTTGAGATCATCGTCGGTGAGTTTGCCCCATTTCTGCTTGACCGAACCTTTAACTTGTTTCCACTTTCCTTCCAGTTGATCCGAGTTCATGATAAAACCTCCTTATAAGTGTTCTTATGCCGCGACCCATGCGTAATACCCCTAGCGGGCGCGCCGCGACAGGTGCACGATAAGACTGATCAGGAAGAGAATCAAGAACAAGAAGAACAAGAGTTTGGCGATTCCCGCTGCGGCAAAGGCGATAGCGCCAAAGCCGAGCACGGCTGCGATAATCGCAACAATCAGGAAAACCACCGCCCAATAAAGCATATTCGCTCCTTCCGGCCGCCAGCGTTGCTGTCTTGGATGGCGCCCATAGAGTCAGCAATCCAAATGCAACTCAAGTTACTTGATCCATTTATTCCTACTTTCAACTCTAGGCCAGGCCAAGTCAGGCCGGAATCCGGCGGAATCTGTAGTAGGGATCAAATGTTGCCGTATGCGGTTACAGCGTCCGAGAGGGCAACGTGCGATCCATGCCGCCCGGCGGCGTGACAATGGGCTGTTCAAGACGCGCTCGACAGATTGCCTCACAATTGCTTATCCTACTGAGGATTACCCATTATAGTGACGATGTTTTTCTGGCGTCGCGCTCGGAGCCTGCCCTGACGCAGGAAGGGAGCGCCGAATCATTTGAAAAATAAAGACCGGCGCCCATGATGGATGTCACCATAATTTGTAATCTTCAATAGGGGGACATTCAGAGGAACAAGATCACCGAGGAGGCTTATGGCGTCGCTGAGGTTAGAATCGTATGCGCGTTCTGTGCTGAGGATTGTGATAGGGTTCACCTTCACCTGTCATGGGTGCCAAAAGCTCTTTGGTTTTTTTGGCGGCATGGGCGGCGGGGGCGCAAAGGCGCGTCTGTTTTCGCTGATGTGGGCTGCGGGCTGCATCGAGACGATTGGGGGAGTGCTGATCCTGCTCGGACTCTTCACCGTCCCGGTAGCGTTTATTCTCTGCGGGGAAATGGCCGTGGCCTATTTCATGCAGCACTATCCTCATGGAGTTTTCCCTATTCGCAATGGCGGCGAGCTGGCTGTTTTGTACTGCTTTATTTTCCTGTACCTGTTCACTGCCGGACCCGGCGCGGTGAGCCTCGATTCCATCGTCCGCCGGAAGCGCCATTAGGGTCTGTGTGAGAACTGCGGCTGTAGCGGCGGCGTCCCCGCCGCCGGTTTTTAATAGTAAAGACCGGCGGCCAGATGCCGCCGCTACAACAGGGGCGGCCGCTCGAACCTTTTCTACTTGACCACGGTCATCCGGCAGACGATGTTACGCGCGGGAAAGATCCACGCGAGATGTTTTTCATAAAACTCCATCGACAAGCGCGCGCACATTCTTCCCGCATTATCCAGCAGAAAGTTCTTTCCAAAAGTCAGTTTCCGGTCAACGATGCGGAAGCCGCCTGCGTTGTAGGTGAAATTCTCGAAGCTATCTCGCGCGAAATAATCAAAGCTCTGAAACCCAAGATGAAAAAGGTGGGTGGGGTCGGTATAGGAGCCGTGCGAGCTGTAGTGCGGCGTCACGATGACGACTTCAGCGCCGGGCTTGGCCACGCGCCGGACCTCCGCCATCACGCGCAGCAGATCGGGCTGGTGCTCGATGAAGTGGGAGAGATAAAGCAGGTCCGCGCAACTATCGCACAGGGGCCACGGGAATCGCCTGAGCTCACAAATGACGCTGGCCGCAGAGCCGCGCTCCCGGTCAAGCCCAATCGCTCGCGGGTCTTGCTTGATCTTGCCGCACCCCAGGTCGAGGATGATCATAGTCGGGCGGGAGGGTCAGCAACCATCATTACTTTTGCCACTTGTCAGAAGCTGTGAAAAACCACAAGCCTCACGCAAAGACGCAAAGGCGCCAAGAAGCGCAAAGATAAACCCTTATATTTCCTTTGCTGAACCTTGCGGCTTCGCGCCTTTGCGAGAGGTTTTGGTTTCTCGATCATTTTTTCACCGCTGTCCGTAGACAAAAGCCGCAGAGTTTTAACGGCAAAACTCTGCGCTACTTCCTTCGTCTCTTTTCACTCGTCACTTGTCACTGTTTTATTCTACGTGCGGTCCAGATTATATTGGCGGATTTTGTAGAGAAGGGCTTTATAGCTGATTTTCAAGTTGCGCGCAGCTTCTTTGCGGTTCCACTTGGTTTCCCGAAGCGCAATCGCAATGGCTTTGCACTCCGCTTCATCCTTGAGACCGCGCACGAGTGACTTCAGGTCGGAGGTTGGCGGCTGAGGGATCTCCGCCGCCGTCTCTTCGGCGCCAGGCTGCTCTTCTTTCTTGATCTCGAGCTCGTTCAGCGCCAGCGCCTCATCGCCAAGGATCAGGTATCGCTTCACAAAGTTTTCCAGCTCGCGCAGGTTTCCGGGCCAGCGGTAATTCATGCAGGCTTCGATCAAGGAGGGGGAAACCGAAAGCGGCGTTCGCGCGTAACGGGTGGAAAAGATTCCCATAAAGTGGCGGACCAGGAGAGGGATCTCCTCCTTTCTTTCCCGCAACGGCGGAATGTGAATGGTGAAGGCGTTGAGGCGGTAATACAAATCCTCGCGGAATTTCCGGGAGGCGATGGCTTCGGGAATATTAATGTTCGTCGCCGCCAGAATGCGGACGTCCACCTTCACCATGGACCGGCTTCCAAGGCGTGAGAACTGCTGGTCCTGAAGCACGTGGAGCAGCTTGGCCTGCAAAGTAGGAGGCATCTCACCAATCTCATCCAGCAGGAACGTGCCTTTGTCGCACAGCTCGAATTTGCCCGGCTTCGAGCGGGTGGCGCCGGTAAACGCTCCTGGCTCGTAACCAAACAGCTCGCTTTCGAGCAAATCGGCGGGCAGTGCGGCGCAATTCACCTTCATCCAGGTGCGGTCAGCCCGTTTCGAGAGCTTGTGAATCAACCGGGCAACCACTTCCTTCCCCGTGCCGCTTTCGCCCAGCATCAGCACCGGCACGTCCACCTGGGCAAGCTGCGCCACTTGGGCGCGAATCTTGCGCATGGAGGCGCTGGCGGATACGAAAAACTGGTCCTCGCTAAGTTCTTCGACGTCACCCGCCGATTCCGACGCCCGGTTAGAAAGACAGTGCCCCAGGACCGCGTCAAGCTCCGCTTTCTTGAAAGGCTTGGTCAGGTAATCCTGAGCGCCCAGGCGGATCGCCTGCGCCACCTTGCGCGTGTCCGTCACACAGGAAAGCATCACAACTTTCACCCCAGGCTGAATCTGGCGCATTTGCTCGAGCGTTTCGAGACCGTCAAGCTCCGGCATCAAGAGATCGAGCAACACCACGTCCGGTGAGTGGCCGTTGCGGAGTTGGCGGAGCGCTTCCACACCGCTGCGCGCCGTCGTTACCTGGTAGGAATCCACTTCCAGGAGGGTTTGCAGATAGCGCAGCATACTGGGTTCGTCATCCACCACCAACACATTGCCTGGGCTTGTCATTATCTTTTCACGGCTTCCCAGCCGAAGGACTCAACATCGCAAAAATGAATCTTGGGTAGTGTCTCAGTTTGATGTGGAGGCGGCTTTATGCCGCCACAATATGGCGGGGTAAACCCGCCGCTACAGCATTTGATGTCACCATAATATGTAATCCTCAATAATCAACACTAGCATGGGGGATGGGCCGCATGGGCGCGTTTCTTCTTGATTATACCCTGTTTTCAAAGCGGCTTCAGAGGGAGAAGAAACGCAAAAGTGCTGCCGGAGCCTAACTCGCTTTCCACCCAGATTTTTCCATTATGCGCCAGGATTAGCCTTCGCGCGATAGCCAGCCCCAGCCCCATGCCTCCGACAGGGTCGCCGGGCTGTGGCAGCTTCACAAAATCGTCAAAAATCTCCTGCTGGTACTCGGGAGCAACGCCCGGCCCCGTGTCGGAGACGGAGACGCGCACCGCGTTTGGGGTTTCGAGCAGCTTCTGCCGGCGGTCATGCGTGAACCGGCTATCTTGCTGGCTCCGCCGCTCCCACCGGTGCGCCTCCGCGGTGAGCCAGACCGTTCCCCCGGCGGGCGTAAACTTCAGCGCGTTTTCCAGCAGATTTGAGACCACGTGCTGCAATTTATCATAGTCAAAGGCAAACGTGGGCAGTGGGTTCTGGACCGGCAAATAGAGCGCCACGCCTTTTTTCTGGAACGAAGAAAGCCAGTAGGAATAAAGCTCCGAGAGGCAGGCATTCAAGTCGCCCGCGTTATATTTCAGGGCCAGCTTGCCGGTCTCAAGGGCGCTATAGCTGAGAAAGTCCTCGATGTATTGCCGCAGCCGTGTACAGTTAATCTGCGACTCCTGCAGAATTTGCTGCTGGCGCTCATTGACCGCGCCGGGCTTCTTGGTGAGCAGGAGCTCGATGTAGCCGGAAATAATGGCCAGAGGTGTTTTCAACTGATGCGCCGCCGTCCCCAGCGCCACCGTGCGGCTGCGATTTTCCTCCTGCAACCGCTGGAAGCCTTCGAGGAGTTCTGTATATCCGGAGGGCGTCATCCCCGTTGCGTCATCGGTAACTTCCGGGGGGAGCCCGCCGAGGCTTCCACCAAGGCCAGGCGCGGATGTCGGGGCGCTTTGGTCAACCTTGCTCATCGCTTATCCTAAAGCTCCCATGGACTTGCACATGATCCGGGCGCTTGGAGCGCCCATCTTGGACTGTGGGAGTTTGCCTGCATCCCACCTTCGCTGGGCGTTGCCAGCAGACCCCGTTGGGTGAAGCTCCCGCGAACGGGGATACCACCCAGGCCGGGCTATCGAAAGAGAAATCCTCTTCCCTGGATGAGAAAAGGTTTGCTCTTTGACTTCAACGCTCGCCGCTGAAGACGTCCAAAAATATCTCCGCGAGGACTCTATCTCATTGTTAAATATAGCAATTATCGGAGCGCACAAAATAAATTTCATGAGCTTCTTTGGCCCTTTGGTTGCTAATATGGCATATGAGGGGCATGGTGTCAACGAGCCACAAAATGCCATGTGAGGGTTAATGACCATCGTTCCTGACGTTGATATGCAAGGAGTAGCCGTGGAACAGCGAAGGCGAGCCAAAGAGCGTCGGCTCTCACAACGTTTGCCGCTCGGCGTGCCGATTTTTGCTCGCGGGCAGGACGAACACGGCAAAGAATTCCTGGAATTCACGACCACTCTCAACATTAGCGCAACGGGCGCGCTTCTTGCCATGCGCCGTTATCTGGCCCCGGACACGTCGATCACGCTTGAGATTCCCGCCGCTCCCTTGCCTCGCCTTTCTTCACGGCCAACGATGGTGCGCACCATCGAGGCTCAAGTGGTGCGGGTCATCCACTCCGAGCCTTCCTATCTTTGGGCTCTCAGCTTCAGCCATCCCATAACATAAATCGGCCAAATCACCGGCTAGCTTGAGTTTTTATCGCGTCTTTGCGCCCTAATCTCTGAGGATGACGCTTTTTTGCCTCATGCCGGCGTTTTTCACATCGCACGCGAGCGGCTTATCCCGGCAGGGGGCGGGTTCAAACCCGTTATGCCATTGGCCGCACGGGAGCTCCAAATAGCTGTCTCTTCTGTGTCAATTATCTCATTCGTCTCTGGAGGCTGAGGTAAACTAGTGTTGAGTTTTTCAAATACGTTTAACAGTAGCGTCGCCCTTTAGGGCGGCATGCCGGGCGTAAAGCCCGGCGCTACAATCAAAGAACGCGCACCGAATAAGTCATCGCAATTTCCGAACGCAACGCTAGGGAAAGCAGGGAGTTGCGGTTTAACTCCGCAGGCAAGGCAGGCGCAGACATCGCTGCTCTGACGGCGCCCACGGCGCGGGGCGTCTAGCGAAAGGGGAGCGAAGGCAAACGAAAAAAGGATTGTTTTTGTTTTTTCAACTTATTGAAAACAAACAGTCGAAACCGGAACCAACCGGACTCTAATGTTCGTAAAGTCGATGCAATCAACTGAATATACAGGAGATAGTTGAATTTACGCGGGCGCCGGACGCATTTTCAACAAAACAAAGGCGATTGCGGCTTCAGTCGGATTTTCTCCGGTTCGTCTCCGGTTCGCAACCCTGCTTTGCGGTCAAAATCGCCGCCCTCGCCCAGTTCGATATAGCATAGACCCGCAGTGCTGGTGCGGCGGCCTCTGGCCGCCGGTTTTCAATAGCAAAGACC
>JBOGJY010000381.1:0-4523 GCA_050745325.1 Terriglobia bacterium | reverse complement strand
TCACGGAGAGGTGTCAAGGTCTGTTTGCCCCTTCTGCTGTCGCAGGCAGACCATGCTTCAGTTACCGGGCGGCTCATCCCGGCTTGCCGGCAAGATGCCTGGGTGGTTTTGTAGCGGAGGCCTCTGGCCGCCGGTTTTTAAGAGTAAAGACCGGCGGCGGGGACGCCGCCGCTACAACTGCCCTGCGTTTGAAGCACGAACGCTAGTTGCCAAAAATGCCAAAACGCCTCAAAACCCGTTCCGAGCGAAGCGGGAAAGCCCCGTATTTTGGATTTGAGGTCCGGTCACGAACCGGACCCAAACCGGAGAAAACAGCGGTTTTTGACCTCCAAGCGGAGAAAACTTCCGACTGAAGCCGTAATCACCTTTATTTTGTGTAATATGCCTCATTGTACCGGATCAATCCTGCTATCCCCTTCATATTCAGTCGATTGCAGCGATTTTACAATCATTAGAGTCCGGTTCGTTCCGGTTTCGACCCTTTGTTTTCAATAACTTGAAAAAAGTAAAACAATCCTTTTTAGTTTTCAACTCTTTTGCCCCCCCATTTCTTCCTCCTAGTCCGTCTGTTTTTGATCCATCAGCAGGCGCGCTTTGCTTGCCTTTCTGTTTTCGGTTGCTTGCATCATGAGCCTCTGGGCGAAGTTTCATCGCTGCCCTCAAAGCCTCTCACCCGGCTCGCGGAGTTTATCCTGAGCGGAGCCGAAGGGTTCGCCACCCTCTCCCCTTCGGGGCGAGGGAAAGGGAATTCGATAACACGCTCGCTCCGCTTGCGGGGAGAGGGTGTCCGAGGTACGAGGGCGGGTGAGGGGTCCGGCTGCACGGTTATTTTCTAATCTTCGCGGCGCCCGCTTTGCAGCGCAGAGCTGTTTTGTAACTCTGCGGTTTTTCAGTGGTCCCAACGAAAAGCCGCAGAGTTTTAACCGCAAAACTCTGCGCTACAAGGCCTACAAGGCTCTCATTCAGCATAGCAGACCACTTTGAGAACTTTGAGACAAATGAGACACTTTATTTTTATAACGGTTTAAGGGCGCATAAGATCGTTATTTGTAGCGGCGGCCTCTGGCCGCCGGTCTTTACTATTAAAAACCGGCGGCGGGGACGCCGCCGCTACAATCGCAGTCGTCAAACCGGCTTTGAAGGTCTGCGCCAACCCGGCGGCGCTCTTGCTGGAAACATAAACAAAATTCCCAACGGTGATCGCCCGGTGTATACTAGCTGCCCAGGACCCATCCAAACGGAAAATTTGCATAATTTCTTCACTTAGAGGCGCACAGTGAAAGAACTGAATTCTGACCGGACCCAGAAGCCACTTTCCCAACTCATCCCGTGGGCGCTTCTCGCCGTCTCCGTCGTGCTGGCGGGGGTGTGCATGAGGGCGGAAGAGCGCGGCCTGTGGTTTCAGGCCCAAACCAGTCTCGGGATCATCCTGGCGCTGATAAGCCTGGCGGCGTTGATTTGGTGGCGCGCGCAAAGAGAGAAGCGCGCCGTGTCCCCCGAGGTTGCAATCTACCAGCAAACGCTCTACAGGCTGCTGCTGTTTTTCGCCGTAGGGATTATCGCTATCTTGTTCAACGCCATCCGGTACGAACACTGGGTTGAGGGCCTTGTGAGCAGGGCGGCGGGCTTTGGCATTCTCATCGCAGGGTCCGCGTTTATTATCGGAGTTCTGTTCGGTTTTCTCTTCGGATTTCCCAGCCGCTCCGACGATCAGAGCGCCAGCGGCGGCGCGCCATCCAAATCGCTGCTCTACAACACAAACCTGGAAGAGATTTCGGAGTGGCTTACCAAAGTGATCCTGGGGGCGAGCCTGGTGGAGCTGAACAAGTTGCCACCGCTGGTCTCAGAGCTTTCGACTTACATCGCGCGGGCGGTAGAGCCCCGGAATTTCCACGCCGCCGTCGCCCACAGCGCGACCAGCCCGACCAGCGCGCCCGTCGCCATGGCGATCCTGGGATATTTCTGGTCGTGCGGCCTGCTGTACGGTTACATCTACACGAAGTACGAAGTCGCCGCCACGTCACAGGGAACCGGCAATGACGCGCCGGCTTTGGCCGCGGTCGACAAGTGGTTTTCCCAGCCGCCTGGCCCGAACGATGAGAAGGCGCGCGTCGCCATGATGAACGCCATTAAGGTTGCATCCATCGCGGCGAAAGTGCGGATTTTCCTGAAAGCGGAGAAATATCGAAAGGCCTCAACCGAAGAGGTGAACGGGCGTTCCCTCCCCGTATTCCAGGCGCTGGTGGAGGCCGACACTCAAGAGGTCTTTCACCGGAACAGGAGCCAATATGCGCTCGCGCTGATGGGAAGAAAGAAGGATCCCAAGAATCCTGATGATGATTGGCATCGCGCGCTGGACCTCCTGGACGACGCCATCCGGATACGCGATCAGTCAAGAGACCCAGGGTGGCAGGAATACGAGGAGGCGCGCGCCGAGTGCCAGCGCCATCTTAATCCCAAGCCTGCGCCAGCGTAGGCTCTTAATGCTTAGGCTCCAGGAGAAAAGCGGGGTTGAGGTGTCTGTGTGGCAACTACGGTTTTGCCCTGGTGCGGCGCTCTGTGAGCGTCAATTTTATTGAAAAATAAAGACCGCCGGCCAGAGGCCGCCGCTAAAGCCTACTGGAGTCCCATGCGTCCTAAGACAACGGTAAGAACAATGACCAGGAACACGGCGCCTGTAACCACCACGTACTTCATGTTCCGTTCTGAGTAGAAAGCGTAAATCGAGATGAGGACGCGCGTCACCGGCGTCAGAATCAGCAGCGCGGTGGCGAGAAAAAAGAGGGCGCCGGGCCGGAAGTGGGCGAGGCCGTAAAGCATGGTGGTGACGTTATAGTTGCGCAAAATGTAGGCGCGCGTGAGCTCGATGGTGTGCGGATGAATCAGCGCCAGAACCATACCCACGGCGTAGAGGATGGAACTTGCCACCATGCCCGCCATCAGGACGTCATAAACGCCGTGGTAGATTTTTGCTTCCGCTTTCCCGGCCTTCGAAAGGACCGTCTTTTCTTCTTGCGAGCGCATTCGTTATTTCTTTTTTTTAGCAGGAATTTCGTGCACACCATTGGCTGCAACCAATCCGTTGTCATCCTGAGCGCGGCGAAGGATCTGCTTCTACCGGATTGCCTCCCGGAAAAGCAGATTCTTTGCTGCGCTCAGAATGACAGGCGAAGAGCGCAGTAGGACAGGGCCGCCGGTTGTAGCTTCGCACCCTGCGCTACACCTTCCGCTCACAGCGGCAAGGGCAGATGGATGTGGAAGCGGAGGATCAGCGCCTTCGCCATCATGCCGTAGGCAAGATACGTGATCAGCGCGGCGAAGAGCCACTTCAGCGCGGCGCTGTGGAGCCGGTTCATGATGCGCGTGCCGGTCTCCGCGCCCAAGGTTGTGCCCAGGGCGATTGGGGCCACAACATAAAAATGGATGAGTCCGGCCAGAAAAAAGAGGATCGATCCCACCGCCGCCGTCACCCCAATCATCAGCTTGCTGGTTCCGACCGAGACTTTCATGGGCACGTTCATGTATTGATTCATGGCCGAAACCTTAAGCACGCCGCCGCCCACTCCCAGCAGTCCCGAGGCCACGCCCGCCAGCAGCGCAATCCCCGTGCCGGCCGTGGTCCCCGTCACCACGTAATCCACGTTCCGTCCTAACGCCTCGTCGTGATAAACGCCGCGAAGCCCGAGGTAGGCGGAGAGCCGGTCCGGGCAGGCCAGCGCGAATTCGCCGCGTGCGATCCGCTGATCGTCCAGATTCCGCGTGGCGAACGAGACGTAGCCCATAGAGCCGAGCATGACGGCGAAAATCGCCAGCATCAGCCAATCCTTCAAATAGAGCGCCAGAACGCTGCCGGAAAGCGCGCCGAGGGTTGTGGCAATCTCCAGGAACATGCCTAGACGGAGGTTGGTGATGTGCTGGTCGACGTAAGAGGATCCGCCGGCGTTCGACGTGGCGATGACCGAGACCAGGCTTGCCGCTACCGCGACTTTCATCGGCAGGTGGAACATCAGGACCATGACCGGAACGATAAAGACCCCGCCGCCAACGCCGAGCAGGGCGCCGAAGAATCCGGCGACCACCGCCGCGGCGAATAAGGGGACCGCAAATTCCCAGGAATAATACATAGAGTCAGCAGGTGCGCGGCGAAAGGCCGCCTAAGGCCAGCGCAGGACAACCCAGTTAACCAAAATAGCATAGACCGCCGCGTGGCCACTATCCGGAGTGCGCAAGCTTGCTTGCGCTGGCTTGTAGCGGCGGGTTTACCCCGCCATCCTGGAGCGGCGTAAAGCCGCCGCTACATCATATAGAGGAATAAGGTCGGCGAGGTAAACCCGCCGCTACGCGTCAACTACCGAGAAAATCAGTTTATTGCCCTCGCGGTCAATGCGATCAAGGCGCACGGTGACGCGGCCTCCCAGATGGAATGCCTGCTGCGAATCGCGATGGACCAAGGCGCGCAAGTTTTCGCGGTAGACCCAATGTGGGTCACGAAAACTCTCGATCGGGACGAATCCTTCGACAAA
>JBOGJY010000380.1:0-12450 GCA_050745325.1 Terriglobia bacterium | reverse complement strand
AGGTTTTGTTTAGACGCTTTTCCACGACAGTTACTCCCTTGAGACAGCAATCACCCTTTTCTTCAGTGAGCCTAACCGAAACCCTCTTTCGCTGTCAACGCGCGGAGGCTGCCGGGCGGAGGAACAGACCCGGCGCCACAAAGCCCGGCAGGTGCTGCCATAATCTATCGTCCGCGCAACCATGGGCATCAAAGCCGTCGCAACCAGCGCATCCTGTCATGATCACTGATCTTCGAGTAGCCGTGCCCACAGGCGGAAAACATGGTTCCCGGTCTTCTGCAACGCTGGGAGATAGTCTTGTGCCTCGCGGACAATCACATTCCCATCGAGACCTTCTTCCTCTAATTCGCCCTTGAATGCACTGGTCATTCCGAGAAGAATCTCCGGCGTGATCTCCATATGAAAAAGAAATCCGTAAGCCGTGGGGCCGTAGCGGAAGGCCTGGCAGGGCGTGAGGGCGGACGATGCCAGAGTAGTGGCATTTGCGGGCAAATCGAAGACGTCGCCGTGCCAGTGGCACGCTACAAATGACCGGTCTGCGCCGCTCCACAGTGGGTCGTGCTGAGAAGCTTCGCCGAGCGTTACCCTGTGCCATCCTATCTCCTTCCGCTGTCCTTTGCTGACCTTCGAACCGAGCGCAGAAGCAAGCAATTGGCTGCCCAGGCAGATACCAAGCAGGGGTTTGTTTTCACGCAGCGCGTTTTCGATAAGGCGCAACTCGCTACGGATGAAGGGATAGCGGTCGTGCTCGTAGACGCCCATCGGGCCGCCCATGATAACCAAGCCGGACGCGCTTCCCATTTCTTCCGGCGCTCCTTCGTCCGTATAAGTGCGGACTGGCGTCAACACGCCGCCGGCCTCCTCGATCGCTCGCGCGATCAGGCCCGGCGCTTCGCATTCCGCGTGTTGCAAAACCATGACCTGTTTCATTTGTGATCCCTATTCATACCCGGCGCCCTGCTTAGCGCCACAGCGATCGGGCTATCCTTCGGCTTCCGTGACGCACCGGTCAAGCGCTTCGATGGCAAAATCAGCCTGCTCTTTCTCAACCACGAGCGGCGGCATCAGCCGAAGCGTGCTCTCGCCGCAGCCGAGCGCCAGCAGGCCTTTAGTGAATGCAAGCTCCACCACGCGGTTCCGGGCTTCGGGATGCGGCTCTTTACTAGCCTGATCTTTGACGAACTCGATTCCGATCATCAGGCCGAGGCCGCGCACGTCGCCAACAATGCGGTGCTTTCGCGGCCAGCCGGCGAGACGTTGTTTGAGGTATCCGCCCATTTCAGCGGCGTTTGAGATGTACTTTTCCTGAAGCAGGCGGATGGTTTCGAGCGCCGCGGCGCAAGCCACCGGGTTGCCTCCAAATGTGGAGGCGTGCGCGCCAGGCCCCCAATCCATCATGTCCGCCCGCGCCACCGTGACACCGAGCGGCATGCCGGAGGCAATGCCCTTCGCCGAACACAGGATGTCCGGCACAACCCCGAAGTGCTCTGACGCCCACATTTTTCCCGTACGTCCCATGCCGCACTGCACTTCGTCGAAGACCAGGACAATGCCGTGCCGGTCCGCAATCTCACGCAGGCGGCGAAGAAAACTCTTCGGGGGCACCACATAGCCGCCCTCGCCCTGGACCGGCTCGACAAAGATCGCTGCCACTTCTTCGGGTGGTGTAGTCGTTTTGAACAGAACATTCTCAATAAAATCGGCGCACTTGCAATCGTGCTCGCAGTTGTCAGGTTTCGCGCCGCAAGGGCAGCGGTAGGGGTTTGCATAAGGCGCATGGGCCACGCCCGAGAGCAGCGGGCCAAAGTGTTCGCGCTGCACCGCCTTGCTGGAGGTGAGCGAGAGCGACCCCATCGTGCGGCCGTGAAAGCACTTGAAAAACGCGATGATGCGGTGGCGGCGGGTATGGTGGCGGGCAATCTTGATCGCGGCCTCGATGGCCTCCGTGCCGGAGTTGCTGAAATAGATCCGTTTCTCAAAATCACCCGGCGTGATTTCCGCCATTTTTTGGGCAACTTCGGCAAGCAGCGGATAATAGAAATCCGTGCCCGACATGTGAATCAGCGTCTCAGCCTGGCGCTGGATTGCGCGCACCACGTCGGGATGACAATGGCCGGTCGAAACCACGGCAATACCGGCGCTGAAATCGAGGAACGTGTTGCCGTCCACATCCTCCACGATCATGCCCCTGCCGGACTTGGCCACCAAAGGATAATCGCGCGTGTAAGACGGCGATACGTACCGGCGGTCAAGAGCAAGCGCCTTCTGCGCCTCAGGACCAGGAAGCGCCGTGTGGATTTTGGGTAATTTGTTTTCCATTTTATTCTCCATGATGAACCGAAATCGCTTTGGAGCGGCGTCTGCTCACGCCAGATCGTTGGAACGCCCACGCTAAGGCGGTGCAGGGCGATGATACTTGTGAATTAGCTGCGTGTGAGGGCCGGGAAGTCAAAGGCCGCGAGTCTTCCAATCGCCGCCCGCCGAGAAATGGGAAAGGGGACAAAAAGGCTAGGCCCCGCCAAGCAGGGAATCATGAAGCGGACGCGAAAGCGCGGAGTTTCTCATCCCCGAAATTCCAGAACCCGCCATCCGGCTCTGCCACGGAGCGTAGAATTTGCCCAGTCTGGAAGCGCTGCTCGCATTCTTCGTCGACGCCAGGCGTGGCCTCCACGAATCGCTGCTGGCTTCCTGGAAGCGTGTTTTCCTGCTTATTTGCGCTTCCATCGAGTCCCGGCTTTTGTATCCTCAAGTATAACACCCGTCTCGAAAAGCTCATCGCGGATGCGATCGGACTCCGCGTAGTCTCCGCTTGTGCGTGCGGCTTTGCGGAGAGCAATTTGGTGTTCAATCTCCGCGTCGGAAACCACCCTGAGCGAACTGTTCTCATTGCCCTGCCCAGGCGACTGAGAGAGATCACCCGCGCTTACCAGGTGGTGTGCTTCGAGTTTCTCGTGGTCATCATCGGCAAGCACCCGGAATATGCGTTCCCAGCGGTCGAGCGCGTCCAGGGCGCCCTGCCGGTCTCCGTCGTGGAACTCGCCCCGGTCCATCGACGTGTTGCCGTCAGAGACCAGCCCGAATACCGCGGCCAGCGCCTCCGCCGTGTTGAGGTTGTTATCGAAGGCGTCTTCGAAAGCCTTGCGAGCTTGGCCGCTTCGTTCACCAATGGCCGTATTCTCACCCGCGGGAAACTTTTCGTTTTTCAGCCGGTATTCGAAATTCCGCAGGCGTTCGATGGATTTTTGCGCCTGCACGAGGCCGTCAAAGGTGAAGTTAAGCGGCTTGCTATAGGGGACGGAAGCGAGCAGATAGCGAATCGCCGAGGGGTGGTATCCTTTTGCGATGAGATCGCGCAGCGTATAAAAGTTACCCAGCGACTTCGACATCTTTTCGCCGTTTACGATCAGATGTTCCGCGTGCGCCCAGAACCGCGCAAACGGTTTGCCGGTGGCGCCCTCGCTTTGGGCGATTTCGTTTTCGTGATGCGGGAAAATCAGGTCAGTTCCACCGGAATGGATGTCGAAGCTTTCTCCTAAATACTTCATGGCCATTGCCGAGCACTCAAGATGCCAGCCCGGCCGCCCCGCGCCGAAGGGGGTTTCCCACGAAGGCTCGCCCGCCTTGGCCGCTTTCCACAGGACAAAGTCGCGGGCGTCATCTTTATCGTATTCGTCTGAGTCTACCCGCGCTCCGGCGCGGTTGCCGGCCAGATTGATTTTCGAGAGCTTACCGTAATCCTTAAAACCCGCCACGCGAAAGTAGACGCTGCCATCGCTGAGGTAAGTGAGGCCTTTCTCCTGGAGCGCCTCGACCAGCTTGACCATGTCTTCAATGCAATCGGTGGCGCGGACCATGATTTCCGGAGGGTCCAGATTTAACAGGTCGCGATCCACCAGGAAAGCATCGATGAACTGTTGGGTGAAATCGCGCAGCGAGAGGCCTGCGGCCTGTGACCTGCGGATGGTCTTATCGTCAACGTCGGTCAGGTTCACCACCTGCTTCACGCGGAAGCCGGAATACTTCAGGTAGCGGCGCAGAATGTCCTGAAACACAAACGTCCGGTAGTTGCCGATGTGCGCATAGTCATAAACCGTGGGCCCGCAGGTGTACATGCGCGCCTCGCCACCTTCGAGCGGCTGAAAGCCCTCGATCTTTCCGGATAGCGTGTTATATAAGCGAAAAGCCATAAAAAGAAAGCAAATGTTAATTTCCGATTCTATCGATGGCCCAAAACCAAGTCAAACAACGCCGGACATACAGGCGCAACCCCTTAACCGCGAAGATGAATGCCGAGGGGCGTGAGAGCATTGACGACCTTTTGGCTGAAGGAGGCAATTTCTTCACCGCTCAACGTATGATCCTGGCTCTGAAAAGTCACACGCAGAAGCAAAGAATAAATGCCCGGGCCTATGGATATAGGTCGAAAGTATTCCACGGGCCTGAAGCTGTGCAATGTTGTCAAATTAATATTCTCAATCTTTTCAGCGATGTGGCTATAAGCAACATCTGACGGAACCATCAGCGAAAGGTCCCGGTCTACCGCGGGAAACTTGGAGAAGGGACGGAACGACTTTGGCTTCAGCGGGAATTCCAGTAATCCTCCCAGATCAATCACCGCCAACCACACGGGCTGGCGCAGTTTGTAATCCCGCTGAAGAGTTTGCTTGAGCTGGCCGAGCGTGACCAGGTTTCGCCCGCCGCAAATGAAGTGGCCGCACTGGCCATTTTCAAAGAAACTGTCCGCAACTGTCTGGAAGAGGACTGCTCCCAAGTCAAACCTTGCAAAGAGCAATTCGAGATCGCCCTTAATGTCCTGAAAGGAGAGTCTGCGCTTAAGCTCGTCCTGGCTGCCCTGGATTCCGCTCTCATACACAGTTGCCGGCCGGCTATGCCCGGTCGAGCCCAAAACTAACACGCGACGTTCCAGCGGTTTGCTGCCAGAATCCCTCCAGTAAATCTTTCCCATCTCAAAGAATCGCAAGTCTTCGGCGTCCCGGTCCATATTCCAACGAAGGGCATGGATCATGCTCGGAATCATCGTGGTTCGCAGCGCGGAGGCCTCCTGGCTGAGCGGGTTTTCGAGAGTCACAGATACTGCATCGCTAAACCTAGCATTCTCCACCGGGTCGACCATGGAAGAGGTGATGATCTCGCGGTAGCCCAGGCTGACAAGCGTTCGTGACAGAGCCAGTTCTTTTTCGCGCAGATGATCTCGCTCGACGCGCGGCGGTCCCGGCAGCAAGCGCGCGGACAGCCGGTCGTAACCAAAATGGCGGGCGACTTCCTCGATTAAATCCACTTCGCGGGCCACGTCCAGGCGGAACGAGGGAGGTGTCACGCCCCATGCCTCGATCCCTCGCCGTTCGACCGCAAAGCCCAGCAGGCGCAGCGTGCGTTCCACGTCTTCCCAAGGGATTTCGGCGCCCAGGATGCGGCGGATTTCGCTGCGCCGCAGGTTCAGTTTTTCCCGGCGCTTCGGCTGCGGATAGACGTCGATCATGCCGCGCAGAATTTCGCCGCCGGCAAGCTCCTTGATCAGAGCGGCAGCGCGGTCGAGGGCAAGCGGCGCCATCTCAATGTCCGCGCCGCGTTCGAAGCGGTGCGAAGCCTCCGTGCGCAACCCCTGCGCTTTTGCCGTGCGGCGGATGGAGAGAGGGTCAAACCAGGCGCTTTCGAGCAGCACCGATTTCGTCGCGCCGGTGATTCCTGAATCCTCCCCGCCCATCACGCCAGCCAGCGCCACTGGCCGCTCCGCATCCGCGATCACAAGGTTTTCCATAGTGAGGCTGCGCTTGATTTCATCCAGCGTTGTCAACGCTTCACCCGCGCGAGCGCGCCGTACCACAATCTTGCGCTGCCGCACTTGCGCCAGATCAAATGCGTGCAAGGGATGACCAAGCTCCATGAGGACGTAATTCGTAACGTCCGCTACGTTGTTGATCGAGCGTGCGCCCACAGCCGCAAGACGGTCCACCAGCCATGCGGGCGATGGCTTCACTTCGACGTTGCGAATGACGCGCCCGCAGTAGCGCGCGCAAAGCTCAGGATTCCGTATCTCAATGGAGATTTCATCCGTCGCGGGTGAAGATGCCTCCTTAAGCGTCACCTCAAGTTTTTTGAGCGGGATTCGATACGCGGTAGCGAGTTCGCGGGCAACGCCGTAATGGCTCAGGCAATCGGGGCGGTTTGTGGTGACTTCGAGATCAAGCACCCAGTCATCGTCTTCCGGGCCAGCCGGCGAGACCGATTCCACCCCAAGCCCCACACCGGTGAGAACCCGCTTGACCTCGCGCAGGTCGGGGGGAACATCAACGAAATCTTTGAGCCAATTTAAGGAGACTTTCATTGCAGGATTGGGTTCTTGAACGATGGTTTCATTGAATCAATGACACAATGAAACAATGAATAAATTTCAAAATTGCTCCAAAAACCTGACGTCACTTTGATAGAAGAGCTGAATATCATTGATCCCGTACTTCATCATGGCATATCGCTCCACGCCGAGGCCGAAGGCCCATCCGCTAAAACGCTCGGGGTCAATCCCGCCGTTGCGCAGCACAATCGGATGCACCATGCCGCAGCCCATCACTTCAATCCATCCGCTCCGCTTGCAGACGCGGCAACCCTCGCCGTCACAGAAGGGACAGCTAATGGCGACTTCTCCGCTCGGTTCGGTGAACGGGAAAAAACTCGGATGAAAACTGGTGCGCGTTTTCTCGCCAAAAAATTTGCGGGCGAAGAAATCGAGCGTGCCCTTCAAATCCGCAAAGGTGATGCTTTCGCCGAGGGCCAGCCCTTCGATTTGATGAAACATTGGCGAATGCGTGGAGTCTGGATTGTCCCGCCGGTAGCACTTGCCTGGAATCAGGATGTGAAGCGGCGCGCCATATTTCTTCATGGCGCGAATCTGCACAGGCGAGGTGTGCGTGCGCAACACCGTCTTTGCGTCGATGTAAAGCGTGTCCCAGTCGTCGCGCGAAGGATGGCTCTCCGGGATATTGAGCGCGTCAAAATTGTATTCCACCGACTCGATTTCCGGGCCGCTCTCGATGGCAAATCCGAGGTTGAGGAAAATGTCTTCAATCTCGCGCTGCACTTGCGTGATCGGATGGAGCGACCCAAGCGAGTGCCGGTAGCCGGGAAGGGTGAGATCGGTAGGTTGTTGGCGTTGGACCTGAACGTGGACATCCTCAGTAACGTGGAAAGTATCCTCCGCATTCCTTTCCACATGCAAACCAATTTCCTGCAAAAGTGATTCATATTCGCAGCTTGCCGACAGCTTGCGCAGCTCATTGAATTGCTTGCCTACGATGGGCTTCATCTCGCGCGGCGCCGTCTTCAGCCAGTTTTCATCCACCTGCGCGAGCAACCCATTTTTGCGCGCAAGCCAGCGGTCACGGAAGGCTTTCGCCAGAGATTCGCGCTCCGACTCATTTTGCGCCCCGTGGGCAACGAGCTCTGTGCGCTCCTTTTCCATCAGCGAGCACACTTCGGCGAACAGGGCTTCGACGGCTGCCGCATCCTCTGCCTGCAGACTGGCAAGCGTTTTCCCGGTTTTCTCTTCAATACTCATGGGGAGAGATGAGGGTTTTGTAAACACGAATCGCAGACACGGCAAGCTCCGTGCCGCGTCTGCGCCTACCTACGGGCGCAGCAAGCAGCGCCCCTACACGCTCGCCGCGGGCGCGGCGAGCGCCTGCTTCACTTCGGCGGCAAGCGCCGCAAACGCCGTAGCATCGCGCGTCGCAATTTCAGAGAGCGATTTGCGATCGAGCGGCGAGCCCATTTTCTTCAGGCCATTCATGAACTGGCTGTAGGTCAGCTCGTGCTGGCGCGCCGCCGCGTTGATGCGGAGGATCCAGAGACGCCGGAAGTCGCGCTTGCGCCGCCGCCGGTCCCGATAGGCGAAGCGCCCCGCGCGGTCTGCCGCCTCTTTCATCGAGCGGTAGAGCTTGCTTTTAGTAAGGAAATAGCCTTTGGTTCGTTTGGAGAGTTTCTTGCGTGAGGCGCGGCGCACAGTTCCGCGCTTGACTCTTGGCATGGGTTTACTCCTTTCGGTATGGGTTTACTAGGGGCGGATGGAGCTTGCTGTGGCGGCGATCTATGACCGCCGGTTCTACAGAATCTCGCGAAGGCACCCAGCCATGGGCCTTCCCGCACCCTTAGAAAGCGGGTATCAGGTGTTAGGTTCCAGGTATCAGCACGATAGAACCAACAGGATGCTTTTCCTGGCGCCTAATACTTGACGCTTAAAACCTGCCTTTATCTTCCGTATGGCAGCATGGCCCGGACGCGGCGAACGTCCGAATCCGAGACGGCGGTGCTTTGACCGAGCTTGCGTTTGCGCTTGCTCGGCTTTGAAGTCAAAATATGGCGCGCGTAGGCGTGGCCGCGTACAACTTTGCCACCCGCGGTCAGTTTGAACCGCTTCGCTGCGCCCTTGTGGGTTTTAAGTTTTCGATTCGCCAAAATTATCCTCCACTGCTTTCTGAGGGACCCGGCGATCCCGTGGGCCCTATCGGCCTGCCCGGTTGGGGCTGAACCGGCGGCGCTGAAGCAAAAGGTTGAGCAGACTGAGCGGGTGGTTTGCCCGGCGCCGGCGTTGCTGCCGCCGGTCGCGGTTTCGCGTTCCCTGCCGGTTTGGCGCCCGTCCCCGGTTTTTTCGGGGCGATGATGGCCGTCAGGTTCGGGCCTTCCTGCTTAGGCCGCGTTTCCACCAAGCCTTGGTCTGCGATGTCTTCGATCAGGCGGTTCATCATGGTCCACCCAATATCCCGGTGCGCCATCTCACGGCCGCGGAAGGCAATGGTGGCCTTCACCTTGCTACCCTCCTGTAGGAACCGCAGAATATGATTTTTCTTCACGTCGAAGTCGTGCCCGCCCGTGCGCGGGCGGAACTTGACTTCCTTCAGCTCGATGGACCGCTGGTGCTTGCGCGCATCGTGCTGACGCTTGCTCTGTTGGTAGAGATATTTTCCGTAATTGATGATCCGGCAGACAGGCGGGACCGCGCGGGGAGAAACCTCAACTAAATCCAGCCCGCGCTCGCGGGCGATCTTCAAAGCGTCCCAGGGGGGCATGATGCCCAACTGGCCGCCTTCGTCATCGACCACCCGGATTTCCTTGGCTCGAATCCTCTCGTTTATCCGAACAAAACGATCAGCAATAGGCGTATCCCTCCAGTAAAAAACAGGTTTCAGGCGTTAGGTTCCAGATGTAGGGAAAACCGGCCGTTGCCTGTAGTCCATTGTCAAAAGCGCGCCGGCAAGCGCCGGGAATAGAATCAAACCGCCAGACACCAACTGTCTACAAACTGCTGACAGCGGACAACCAACTGTTTTTCCCTGAAACCCGGAACCTGACACCTACTCGTCAAAGCTTACCATTTTACCGCCCGCGTGTCGATAAGCTGCCGAATCCAACTTACCACCTCGGCGAGCGGTTTCGATCCCGCTTCTCCGCTATCCCGCCGGCGCACGGCGACAGTTCCGGCCTGCGCTTCACGCTCCCCTGCCACCAGCATCAGCGGGATTTTCTGAAGCTGCGCGTCGCGGATGCGGGAGTTCAATTTCTCGTTGCGGTCATCGACCTCAACGCGGATTTTGGCCGCGCGCAATGTCTGCTCGACCGACCGCGCATACTCCACGTGTTTTTCGCTAATGGGCAGCGCCACCGCCTGTACGGGCGCGAGCCACAGCGGAAACGCGCCCGCGTAGTGCTCGATCAAAACGCCGAAGAACCGCTCCACCGATCCGAGCAGCGCCCGGTGGACCATCACCGGCGTGTGCTTCTGGCCGTCGCTGCCCACGTATTCCAGTCCGAAGCGCCGCGGCAAATTGAAATCAAACTGCACCGTGGTAAGCTGCCACGGACGCCCGATGGCGTCCACCAGCTTCACGTCAATCTTGGGTCCGTAGAAGACGGCTTCGCCCGGTATGTATTTAAATGGGATGTCCATCTCGCGCAGCGCGCTCATCAAAGCGCCTTCGGCGTGTTCCCATTCTTCTACCGTGCCGGCGTATTGATCTCCGTGCGCGGGGTCGCGCGCGGAAAGCTCCACTTGATAGCGGTCAAAGCCGAAGGTCTTAAGCACGGCGAGCGCGAACTCGAAGCACGCCCGAACTTCACTCTCCACCTGTTCGGGACGGCAGAAGATGTGAGCGTCGTCCTGGGTGAACCCGCGCACGCGCAAGAGGCCGTGCATCACGCCCGAACGTTCATAGCGGTAAACCGTGCCGAGCTCAGCGTAGCGCTGCGGCAGCTCGCGGTAGCTGCGCGCGCGCGACCGGTAGATGAGAATATGGCCGGGGCAGTTCATCGGCTTAAGCTGATACTCGTCATTCTCCACTTCCATCGGGCCAAACATATTTTCCCGGTAGAAGCCCGTATGGCCGCTGATCTCCCACAAATGGCGGCGCATGGCGTGCGGCGTATAAACCAGGTTGTAGCCGCGCGCCACGAGCTCCTCACGCAGCCAATTTTCGATCTCGGTGCGAATGACGCCGCCCTTGGGATGCCAGAAAATCAGCCCCGGCCCGGCGTCATCCTCAATGCTGAACAGGTCAAGCTCTCTGCCCAGGCGCCGGTGATCGCGCTTCTTGGCTTCCTCAATGTGCGTGAGAAACTGGTCGAGGTCCTTTTGGGTGAAGAAGGCGGTCCCGTAAATGCGCTGCATGGGATGCGAATGCTCGTCGCCCTTCCAGTGCGCGCCCGCCACGCTCAGCAGCTTGAACGCCTTGATGCGGCCGGTGGAGGGGATGTGCGGACCGCGGCAGAAATCGAGAAACTTGCCCGTGCGATAGGCGGAGAATACGGAATCGGCCTTTTCCTCAATCAACTCGCACTTCAGAAACTCGCCCATTTGCTTGAAGAGGGCCAGGCCTTCATCCTTGGGAAAATAGACCCGCTCGTAGGGCACATCCGCTTTAACGATCTCCGCCATCTTTTTTTCGAGCTTCGCCAGATCGTCTTCGGTGAAAGGCTTTTCGCGGTAAAAGTCGTAATAAAATCCCGTTTCCGTGGGAGGACCCACGCCGGGATGCGCGTCCGGAAAAAGCTCGAGCACCGCCGCCGCCAGCAAATGCGCCGAGGAATGGCGGAAGACTTGCAGCCCTTCGGGCATCGAGGGCGTGACGAACTGGATCGGCGCGTTTTCTTCCACGGGAGAAGCAAGGTCCACGAGCTGCCCGTTAACCCTGGCCACCAGAGCTTCGGCGGCCAGGCGCGGGCCAATCGACTTTGCAACGTCAAGCGCGGTTGAGCCGCGCGGAAATTCCTTGGTTTTCCCGTCGGGAAAGGTGAGTTGAATGTTTTCCATGCCGGATTGCAGCCTGAACTAGCAAAAACATCAATTAAATTAGCAGATTGCCCGCCGGAAGGTCAAATTAGGCGAAGGTCTGGTAGCGCGGAGTTGTTCTGTAACTCCGCGGCTTTTCACGGGCGCAGACGCAAGGCCGCGGAGTTTGAAAGATGCAACTCTGATGCGCTGCGTGCCCTGAATTGAGCCAGGGCCGTTGTCCTGATCAAAGGTCCACCGTTCAGCAAAAACTCTGAACCCGGTTACCGAATCTCGCGATAGCGAAAGCAACTTATTAAATGATCGTTGACCAGACCGACGGCCTGCATAAAGGCGTAGCAAATTGTCGATCCCGCAAAGCGGAAGCCGCGCCGGATAAGCTCTTTGCTCATCGCGTCCGACTCTGGCGTCCTGGCTGGCGCGCGCTTAATCGACCGCCATGCGTTCTTCTTTGTCTGGCCGCCCACAAAGCGCCAGACGAAAGCGTCAAAGCTGCCAAACTCGCGCTGAATTTCAAGAAAACACTTGGCGTTTACAATCGCGGATGAGATCTTAAGCCGGTTGCGCACGATGCCGGGATCGGCGAGCAGCCGCTCGACGCGGCGCGAATCAAACCGCGCAACTTTAGCGGGGTCAAACGCAGCAAAAGCGATGCGGTAGTTTTCGCGCTTCCGGAGGATCGTCTCCCAGCTCAGCCCGGCTTGCGCGCCTTCGAGGATCAAAAATTCAAACAGGCGGCGGTCATCGTGCGTGGGCACGCCCCATTCTTCGTCGTGGTACGCAATCCCAAGCTCGGTCACAGCCCACGGGCAGCGTTGAACCTTATCGGAGCTCATCAAAATCTTGATAGGACCTTGAAATCACTCTCAGCGGTAAACTCTGCGCGTTACTGAAGCTTCTCACCTGACCATCGATCTGTGCCAATCCAAAAAGTGCATTGCGGACAATAAGGCTGTCCCTCAGGGGAGTCAACGCCCTCCTCGTGAGGGCATCCGATGATGCGGTCGGCCGCGACGACCGTGAGAGCGCCATGGTCCCGGATGAAAGAAAGGATTTCCTCTTGAATCAGCCTGTCCTCCCGAATGTCTCCCTCCTGCGCAAACCAGCGTCGCATCTCGATGGGTTCGTCGCCTTGTTTTTCGACGATCCCAACC
>JBOGJY010000379.1:0-1432 GCA_050745325.1 Terriglobia bacterium | reverse complement strand
CTTGGCTTGCCGAGGACTGGGGAGATTCGGCTGGACGGGACAGTACTCGGGTTCACCGTGGCGCTCTCAATCGCGACGGGCGTCTTATTTGGACTGTTACCCTCCTTACGGGCGTCGCGACCGGACTTGGCCGGGGCGTTGCGGGATTACGGTGCGGGCGCGGGCCTCGCATCCGGCCGGCGCGGCGCGCTCGGATTGAGCACCAGGGGCCTACTGGTAGCGGGACAGGTGGCGCTGTCGATTGTGTTGCTGATTGGCGCCGCGCTCCTGATGCAGAGCTTGGTACGCCTGGAGCGTGTGAATCCGGGTTTTGAACCTATGCATTTGCTGACCATGCGGATCGCTCTACCACCGGCGAGATATGACACGATTCAGAAGAGAGCGGCATTCTTCAGGGAGTTGGTGCAGCGTATAGAGTCAGCGCCTGGTGTGACGAGTGCAGCGGTGACTTGGATGCTTCCCATGACGGGCTGGGCGGGGTCGCCCGTGGAGGTCGTGGAACAGCCTCCGGTGAAGTTCACCGAGCGGCCCATCGGGATAGTAGAGACCATCACACCGGAATATTTCCGCACGCTAAAGATTCCATTCATACGCGGACGCGAGTTTACGGCGCACGACATCGCGGGCGCGGTTCCAGTGGTGATTATCAGCGAAAGCATGGCTCGCCACTTTTGGCCTGCTTATCCAAATGGTCAGAACCCGGTCGGCCAGCACATTCTCGTCGGCGCCACTTGGCCGCCAATGGAGATCGTCGGCATCGTGGCGGACGTGGATCAATCCGGGCTCGATGCCGGCCCAAGGCCCGAATTGTACGCCCCCTTCGCGCAGCACCCTCCGCAGTCTGCGATGCTTGCCGTGCGGACGAAGAGCAATCCTACGCAGTTCGTGAATGTCGTCCGCAGCCGGATCCTGACGATTGATCCGGATCAACCGGTCTCGGCTGTCAAAACGATGGATGAGGTGATAGAGGCGTCGGTGGGCCGGCCTCGGTTAGTCATGCTGCTCCTCGGCCTGTTCGCCGGTGTGGCGCTGCTCCTCGCGACAGTGGGGATTTATGGCGTGATCTCGTATTCGGTAGCGCACCGGACACAGGAAATGGGCATTCGGCTGGCGCTGGGGGCGCAGCAAAGGGACATTCTGCGGTTGGTGGCGGGTCAAGGCCTTGGGCTAGCGCTGGTTGGTGTCGCAATTGGCCTCGGCGGGGCGGTCGCGCTGACTCGGGTGATGAAGGCCCTGCTGTTTCAGGTCAGCGCAACCGATCCGGCAACGTTTGTGGGCATCGCGCTGGTGTTCGCGCTCGTGGCGTTGTTGGCCTGTTACATTCCCGCCCGCCGCGCCATGAAGGTTGATCCGATGGAGGCGTTGAGGCATGAATAGCCTGTAGCGCAGAGTTTTGCTTTTAAAACTCTGCGGCTTTTGTTTGGGATATGAA
>JBOGJY010000378.1:0-6491 GCA_050745325.1 Terriglobia bacterium | reverse complement strand
GAGAACAGCTTAAGATCGCCCGCATTCAGCGCCGCCTCGCACGCGTCTGGATGCGGCGCCTGTTGCAGGTCCCAGCAAGAATTATCCTGGCTGTTTCCGCCTAACCTGAGTATGCCGGGACCGAGGTTGCGCATAAAGTGGAAGAAGCCTGTGTTTGGGTTTCCGGGACGGCCCAGCGCGTACTGGCCTTCCTTTGCCACCTTGTCCGATGACCCGCCAGGCTGTTTTGCTTTGAAGGCTGCCAGCCCCTGGCCGCCGGTCGACACCTCAAGACTGAATCCGACGAAATCTCTCGGAATCTCCTTTCCCAGCGGCCTGGTCTCAACCGAAACCGTCGCCAGCGGAGACGCCGATTGCGCGAGACCCAAGTTTGTGAACGCGAGCACAACGGCAAACGTGGCAAGCACAGCAACCGGCGCGAGCGCAATCGCTCCGGCATTTTGTGAAACTTCAGGCTTCAATTTTATCATGGCGCTCCTCTCAACTTTTCAACTTCGGTTCAGGCATTTCCAAATCCGGCGGTATATCGGGTATATACCCCCACTTGACGGTTCGCATGATCCCCAAAGCTATTAAAAAACCCACGGCCTCTCGCAAAGACGCCAAGGCGCAAAGAAGCGCAAAGGAGGAATTTCTTAATTTCTCTGCGGACCTTTGCAGCTTTGCGCCTTGGCGAGAAGCTTTTTAGTTTCACTACACAGCGTCGGGTCTATTCCGAACACCCTGCCAAAGTGGCGCACCACGCGTTCAACAGCGCCTTGTACTTCCACCTTCTTGCCGAGCAACTTCTGCAATGACGTCACCCCTTTGTCGCGGATGCCGCAAGGGACGATCCATTCAAAATACCGCAGGTCCGTATTGATGTTGAAAGCAAAGCCGTGCGAGGTGACCCAGCGCGAAATGTGGACTCCCATTGCCGCCAGCTTGTCATTGCCAACCCACACGCCTGTGAGACCGGAGATGCGGTCAGCTGTGATGCCGTATTCGCCCGCAACGCCGATGAAAACTTCCTCGAGCGATCGCATGTACCACGCGATATCCCGCCGGTGCTGCGTGAGGTCGAAAATGGGATAGCCTACAAGCTGGCCCGGACCATGATAGGTGATGTCGCCGCCGCGGTCGGTTTCATAAACAACCGCGCCGAGCCTTGCGAGCTTTTCCGGGGCGGCCAGCAAGTTTTCACGCCGAGCATTCCGCCCGAAAGTATAGACGTGAGGATGTTCTAAAAGGAGAAGAGTATCGGGAATCTCGCGCGCTTTGCGCTGCGCAATCCTCTGCTTTTGCAGGTCCAGCGCCGCGGCATAATCGATCCGGCCGAAATGTTCGACGTGGCAAACCATAAAAAAGCTATTTGTGGTGGCGTCCTTTCCTTGCTTGGTGATACCCACAAAGCATGAAAATACGACAGAAGGGCATGGCTTTAGCCATGCCGAAAGCGCCGCTTCCTTCACCCCGACCCCTCTCCCGATGGGAGAGGGGGGACCGCGAAGCGGTGGGCGAGGGCGTTTCCGGCACGGTTAAAACCGTGCCCTACCGCCTATTTCCAGGGGCAGATTCTTCGCTCCGCTCAGAATGAAATTTCAGCGGCGTTTTTCAACATTTTCTTAAATGTGAATAGGCCAATCGTGCGCAGCATGGGCCGCTTCAAGAATTGTTTCCGTCAGCGTCGGATGCGGGTGGATCGCGTGCGCAAGATCTTCCGCCGTGGCCTCAAGCCGCATGGCAACCACCGCCTCCGCGATCATTTCCGTCACCCGAGGCCCGATCATGTGAACTCCCAGGATTTCTCCGTACCGCTCTTCGCTGACGATTTTCACAAACCCTTCGCGCGACCCGAGGATCGCAGCCTTGCTGTTGGCGGAGAAGGGGAATTTACCCAAGCGAACTTTGTGGCCGGCCTCGCGCGCCTGCTTTTCCGTCAGGCCCACGCTTGCAACCTCAGGCTCGCAATAAATGCAATTGGGGACCTGGCGGTAATTGACCGGCTCAGCAGCCTTCCCCGCCGCGTGCGTCGCCGCAACAATTCCTTCCATTTCCCCAACGTGAGCGAGCATGGGACTCCCAGCAACGATATCTCCAATCGCGTAAACGCCCGGTTCGTCCGTTTGCATGGTCTCATTTACTTTGATGAAGCCGCGCTCGGTGACGATCTTTGTGTGTTCGAGGCCAAGATCCTGCGTGTTAGGAACCCGCCCAATCGCCACCAAAAGCGTTTCCGCGTCAGCCCGCTCGACCGCCCCGTCCTTCACGCTAAACACGACCCTGACGAATTTGCCCGTCCTTGCCGCGCTCTCAACTTTTGCCTGCGTGTGAACCGCAATGCCCTGTTTGCGGAGCGATTTCTCAATCTCCGTCGAAACCTCCTCGTCCTCACCGGGAAGCACTCGAGGAAGCATTTCGAGGAGGGTCACGCGCGCGCCAAGGCGCTGGAAGATCGAGGCGAATTCCACCCCCACAGCCCCCGCGCCCATCACCACCATCGATTCGGGCGCCCGCTTGATCGCAAGAGCTTCCTTATTGGTGAGGATCGTTTTTGCGTCAGGGTCAAGGCCAGTCAGATTTCTAGCCTCTGAGCCGGCGGCCAGAATGATGCGGCGCGCTTCAATTTCCCGCATCTTTGGCGTGGAAATCACGATCCTTCCCCCGCCAGCCAGGCGGCCGCGCCCTTGCAGCATTTCCACCTTGTTCTTCTTCAGGAGGAATTCAACCCCTTGCGCCAACTTCTTCACAATCTTATTCTTGCGGTTCTGGATGGAATCCCAATCGAGGGCGAATTGCTTGCAGTTGATCCCATATTCACGGGCATTCTGAAAATAGCCGTAGACTTCGGCGTTGAACAGAAGCGCCTTGGTGGGAATGCATCCCCAGTGCAGGCACGTTCCGCCGAAGTAATCTTCGGCTTCGATGATCGCCGTCTTCAGACCGAGCTGGCCGCCGCGAATCGCCGCTACATACCCCGCCGGCCCGCTGCCAATCACCGCGAGGTAATATTGAGGAACTTCCGCCAAGACACGACTCTCATTCGAAGAAGATAGCGCCAGCAGGAAACCGCTTGGCCCTCGATCGCGGGCTCGAATGGCCGCGTCGAAAGCTCATGTTACCTGATGGAGAATGAAGGGACAAGCTGGACAGCGTGGTATCGTAGCCGCGGCACGATTTGCGTGTCCGGGGGTTTCTACCCGTTCAGGACAAGCGCCGACGACACAAACGACATACCGCAGGGATCAAGATTACTTGAGGCTATCAAGGTAAGTAGTAAGCGATTTCATATCGTCGTTGGAGAGTGGAAACGACGGCATACCGCCCGCTTTCATTTTCGCGTTCGGGTGGCGAATGAGATTAGCCAGTTGGTCCGGCGGCAGGCGCTGCCCAACTCCGACCAGCTTGATCGCCATAGCTGTTCCCACGGCGCCTTCACCGTGGCATACCACGCAGCCTTGCGACCCAAAAATCTGCTTCCCTTTCGCCACCAGCGGGTTTGCCGCAGCGCCCGCCGCCGGCGCATTGGAGCTTATGGATCCCTGCGCAACTTCCGGCTGGAACGGCTCATGCACGAACTGTTTTTCCGACTGATCCTGCCGCTCAAGCTGGGCGGCGACTGCCGGGTCCTTGTTATCCACGCGATAGCTGACGATACCCAAAACAATCAATGCGCCAAGCACGAAGCAGAACGTCCCCACCGCAATCGGGCGCCGCAAAGGCCGCCGCTCGGGCCTGCGGTCGTAGAACGGCAGCCCCACGAACAAAGCCGCAATGATGCCCGGAACCACCAGGATCCCGATAATTACCAGAGGCCCTTCCCAGTATTTCAGCCACTGGAAGAGCGGGCGATAATACCATTCCGGTCTCGGAATAAACGCGGTGTCCGCCGGGTTGACGCTGGGGCCAAGGCCCTTGGGGACAAAATGGGCGAGCAGCGCCAGTATGATAATCAGCAGCAGCGCAAAAGCAGCGTCTAGCACCACCTGAGTGGGGTAGAAGATTCCCACCTTTCCTTGAGACACAGCGGCATTGGGCGGCCCAGCCGGTCCCGCCTTCCGGAATAGAAAAAGATGCGCGCCCACAAACGCAAGCAGGCCGAGTGGGATCAAAAAAACGTGCAGTACGAAAAAGCGGGATAATGTAAGCGTGCCCATGCCCGCCCCGCCACGGAGAACAAGCTTAAGCCATTGGCCGATAACAGGCCCTTCGCTCATGGCGTTCGTTCCCACCGCGGTAGCAAAATAAGCCCTCTCATCCCAAGGCAGCAGATATCCCGTGAATGCCATGCCCAGCACTAAAGCGAATAGAATGCAGCCTGAGAGCCACATCAACTCCCGGCGTCCTTTGTACGACCCGTACATGAAGGTTTGCGTCACATGGATGACCAGGAGGATCACCATGATGCTTGCGCCATAGGAATGGATACTGCGAAGGAACGCCCCGTCTGACACCACCTTCATGATGTAGGCCACCGTCGTGTGAGCGTGATCGGCGGACGGCACATAGTACATGGCCAGAAAAATCCCGGTCACCGCCTGCGACACCAGAAGAAAGAGCAGTCCAGAGCCAAAAACGTAGGCCCAGCGGGCGCCGCCTGGAATGCGCTCTTCAAGAATTTCGCGCATCGCGCTCCGCCACCCCGTGCGGAGATCAAACCATTCCGCAATCTTTCCCTGGCTTTCCGGGGCTTCGGGGACTGGGGAAGAATGCGGGTCGGGGCTGATCGGAGATTCCGGCATATGAGAATACCTTGCGACTAGGGTTAACCAATAACCTGCTTGGCTGGGACAAGGTTCTGGAAATACTCGTAGCGAACCATGAGCCGCCCGTTCTGAACCGTGGTGGGCAGCGTATCCATTCCGCGCGGAGGAGGTCCCGAAATGTACTTTCCATCGGGCTCAAACGTCCCTCCGTGGCAGGGGCAGTGAAAGTGGTCCTGATTTGGGACCCAGGCCACTTCGCATCCAAGATGTGGGCAGACCGCGGTAAGCACTTCCACCTGGCCGCCGGGGCCTTTGGTTACGTATACAACTTTCTCCGAAATCGTCTGCCGCCACCCGTCCAGTATCCGAATTTTTATCACTTGGCGGGTGGGAGCGGTGAGCGACGCATATTGATCCGCCGGACCGAGATCAGACCATTGCGCGCCCCCCGTTCCTTTGGCAAAGACTGGATAAAGAGACTCGCGGACTAGCGGGATGCAAAGCAAGGCGGTAACCACCGCGCCCGAAATACCAAGCAACCAGCCAATGAACTGCCTGCGGTCTGGCTTCCCAGCCTTTTCGGCAGGTGGCGGTAACAAATCGCTTGCCGGCTCGGTTTTTTCTGGATTCGGTCCTTCGCTCATCAAATCAAAATCTCCTCGTGAAATCGCCAGACGTCCGCCGCGCCACTGAAACTAGCGCAGCGTCTAAGCGATAGTGGGTCAGTTTGCGGTGTAGCGGTGGGTTTACCCCGCCATATTGTGGCGGCATGAAGCCGCCTCTACGTCAAACTGACCCACTACCCGTCCAAGCAATTGGCGGACTGTTGGCCCGTCCGTAGCGCCAGCATCTTGCCAGCCAATGCCGCCGGGACGGCGGCGCTGCATTATCCACCCACTGAACTCGCAACCAAATAACATAGCATTGGGGCCGGCACGCTAGGAACTATAATCCGCTGGCGGGGGCAGCGTAAACCAGAATATGTAAGAAAGAAGTCAAATCTTATGCGCTTATTGGAAGATTGATATGTGAAGGTTGCCGCATACGGCGTGGACAAAGCCCCTTCCCCGATCGCCCAGAATGGAGATTTTAAAAAGAGCCCCAAGTGACACAAAATTGACGCAGGGGCGCAAATCTCAATACTTCAGCACGGTATGAATCTCATACTGGCTCACTTGGTCACGGCCTTTGAGGAATTCCAGCTCAATCAAAAAGCCCATCCCCGCCACGCGGCCTCCGAGCTGCTCCACCAACCCGGCAACAGCCCGGGCCGTTCCACCCGTTGCCAGCAGGTCATCAATGATCAGGACGTTGTTCCCCGGATCGATCGAATCCCGGTGAATTTCCAATGCGTCCGCGCCGTACTCCAGTTGATAAGCCGCCTTTGCCACTTCGGCGGGCAATTTCTTTGGCTTCCGCACCGGCACAAAACCGGCATTCAGACGGTAGGCCACCATGGGCGCGAAAATGAACCCTCGCGCCTCGATTCCAACCACCCGGTCAACATCTTTGCCGACATAGTGATTGGCCAGCGCATCCACGGCGCGATGCAGCCCAATGGGGTCCTTCAACAACGTTGTAATGTCATAAAAAAGGATGCCTGGCTTGGGGAAATCGGGGACTTCCCGGACAAGGCTCTTGAGGTCTTCCACCGTTCCTCCAAAAGACTGGCCTAGAATTGGTCAAAAACTGAAATCAGCATTTTAATGAGGGTTACATATTATAGTGATACCAAATGCGGTAGCGGCGGTCTGCGACCGCCGGCCTTATTGAATAATACCGGCGCTCATAGAGCGCCGCACCAGA
>JBOGJY010000377.1:0-2050 GCA_050745325.1 Terriglobia bacterium | reverse complement strand
CGGCTTATAACGCCGGTCTCTGGCCGCCGCTACAACCTGCATTCTCAGTCTCAGGAGACGCATCGGGGGGATTCAAACCTATGAACCCCGCGATATATGAAAATTTGTTCGAGTCGGCGCCAGACGGCGTCGTTGTGACCGGGCCGCAGGGCCATGTGATCCGCATCAATAGCCAGGCCGAGCGGCTTTTTGGCTATGCGCCGGAAGAAATCGTGGGCCAGCATCTCTCAAAGCTTTACGCGCCTGAAGACGCCGGCGCTGGCAAGCCGGGCGAGCATCTCACCGTGGCTGCGGAGTGCGGACGATGCGACGACGAGGGATGGCGCGTGCGCCAGGACGGCTCCCGGTTCTGGGCCAGCACGGTGATGACGGCGCTGCGTGACGTTTCGGGGGAACTGGTGGGATTCTCCAACCTCACACGCGACTTCACCGAACAGAGAAAAGCTGAAGAATCGCTGTTGCTCGAAATCACCAACGTCCTGATCTCAAACCTCGACATCCGGAAGCTGCTCACCGCAATCTCGGCCAGCTTGCGCGAGATCGCTCCGCACGAATACGCAAGCCTCGCGCTCTACGACCCCGATCTCGCCAAGCTGCGGCTGCTGGTCCTGATCTCCCCCGGTGACAGGGTTCTAACCGCCGATGAACTTGTCATCCCGGTGGAAGGCACGCCCTCTGGCCAGGTCTTCACCACGCGCCAGCCGCTGATCATCGACAGGCTGGGCTCTGGGAGCTTTTCCGACCCCAGCATTCGCCACTTGCTCGATGTGCGAGTGAAAGCCGGCTGCTGGCTGCCGCTCATCAGCCATGAGCGCGCGCTCGGAACGCTGAGCGTGGCCAGCAGGAGCGAGGGAGCGTACGCCCGCATGAACCTGAGCCTGTTGAGCCGGATTGCGGGCCAAGTGGCCCTTGCCATTGACAACGCCGTAGCCTTCCGCCAAATTGCCGAGTTGAATGACCGCTTGGCCGGGGAGAAGCAATATCTTGAAAATGAATTAGGCGCCGAATATGACGAAATTGTGGGCGAGAGCGCGTCGCTGAAACACGTTTTGAAACAGGTTGAGACCGTGGCGACAACCGACGCTACGGTGCTGATCCGGGGCGAAACCGGCACCGGCAAGGAATTGATTGCGCGGGCTGTTCACAATCTCAGCGGACGGCGCGAGCGCACTTTCGTCAAACTGAACTGCGCGGCGATTCCAAGCGGGCTCCTCGAAAGCGAGATTTTTGGCCATGAGCGGGGCGCTTTCACCGGCGCGTTCGCGCAGAAAACCGGCCGGCTCGAGCTCGCGCATCGCGGAACCTTTTTCCTGGACGAAGTCGGGGATATGCCGCTCGAGCTCCAGCCTAAGCTACTGCGCGCGCTGCAAGAGAGGGAGTTTGAGCGGGTCGGCGGGACGCGAACCATTCCCGTTGATGTGCGCCTGGTTGCGGCCACGAATCAAGACTTGGAAGAGATGGTGAAGGAACGCCGCTTCCGGAGCGACCTCTATTACCGGCTCAAGGTCTTTCCCGTGGTCATTCCGCCGCTGCGCGAGAGACCGGAAGACATTCCCATCCTGGCTCACTACTTTACGCAAAAATACGCCCTGCAGATGGGCAAACATATTCAAAGTATCGCACCCAAAAGCTTGCAGGCGCTATCGGGCTGGCATTGGCCAGGCAATATCCGCGAGCTCGAAAACCTCATCGAGCGGGCGGTGATTCTCTCCCGCGGGCCGGAACTTGAGATCCCACTTGCCGAATTCGAAACCAATGGAGATATTGACCTCCACCGGAGCGCACAAACGCTTGAGGAGGCTGAACGCGAACACATCCTGCGCGTGTTGAGAGAATCAAAAGGCGTTATTGGAGGACCGCACGGCGCCGCGGTGCGGCTCGGCTTAAAACGCACAACTTTAAATTTCAGAATGCGTAAGTTAGGGATATCACGCGAAGACGTGTGATACGAATTTGACGTCAACCATGGGATCGTTTAGTGGGATGCTGCGCTGATGTCATCCTGAGCGCAGCGAAGGATCTGCTTGTAAGGTGTGAGAAAAGCAGATTC
>JBOGJY010000376.1:0-16806 GCA_050745325.1 Terriglobia bacterium | reverse complement strand
GCCACCCCCTCCCCCGAATGGGGAGAGGGTTTGGTGTAGGCGGGCGGCCCTCGAATGCCGCCCATTCATTAAACTTTTCTAACTTTCCTTTGTTTTCAATCACCAATAGGCTTCGTTCCGTAAATTTTGTGTTGCTGTGACGAATAGGATGACGGAGTCTTCTTAATTTCAGGGGGCGGCGCTTCAACTCCGCCAGCAAAACCCCTCACCCGGCTTGCTACGCTCGCCACCCTCTCCCCACTTGCGGGGAGAGGGCGCCCGAGGTAGGAGGCGGGTGAGGGGTCCGTCCGTGCAGCGGGACTGAAGTCCCGCCCCCCTACCCAGGCTCCCAATTATTAGAAACGTTGATTCTAAAGGGTCGCTAGGCTTCGTTCCGTAATTTTGCGCGTTTTCCTATTTTCTCCCGGCCATTTTCTAATCTTTGGGCGCCGCCGTTTTGTAGATTCTCTCTTGAATTTCAAGAGAGAATCTACAAGATCCTCACTCAACATATCAGACTACCATGAGACTTTTGAGACAAACGAGATAAATGGGACGATTTTTCGGCCTCTGCCTCTTTCCCCGAATCGCAAACCCTAAGCAAGGGGCCGGCGCCCTACCGCGCAGACGCTCACCTCCATCTCCTCAATCTCCTTGCCAACCCAGGCAGAAGTCGGGCAAACTGTGAAGCTCGGCGCCGCATCCCACCGGCGGCCGGATTATGAGCCTCTCTGAATTTCTGCAAGCGCCGCATCGCCGCTTCAACCCGCTTACGCGCGAATGGGTGCTGGTTTCGCCGCATCGTACCGCGCGTCCGTGGCTGGGGAAAGTCGAGCGTCTGCCGCCCGAAAATCAACCTGACTACGACCCTCATTGCTACCTTTGTCCCGGCAACGAGCGGGCTGGCGGCGCGCACAACCCGCAATACACGAGTACATTTGTTTTCGATAACGACTACCCTGCCCTGCTTCCGGGTGTTGCCGGGGCCGGTTTGGACCTAGCGGGATTGCTCGTGGCGCGCCCCGAGGCCGGGGTTTGCCGGGTGGTTTGTTTTTCGCCGCGTCATGGCCTCACCATTCCCCGCATGGCGCTAACTGAGCTGGACGAAGTGGTGGGCGTCTGGGCGGAGCAGTACGGCTCTTTGGGCGGCCTTCCGTGGGTGCGTCACGTGCAGATTTTCGAGAACCGCAGCGCCTTGATGGGGGCGAGCAACCCTCATCCGCATTGCCAAATCTGGGCGAACGCCACGCTGCCGGACCAGCCTTCGAAGGAGCAGGAGTCATTCCAGGAATACCTGCGCGCGAAAAACTCCTGCCTGCTTTGTGACTATCTCAAGATAGAGCTCGAACGAGGTGAGCGCGTTGTTTGCCAAAACGGCGCTTTCGCCGTCCTCGTACCGTTCTGGGCCGTGTGGCCGTTCGAAACACTGCTTCTCAGCAAGCGCCATTTTGGAGCGATCAGTGATTTCAAGGGCGAGGAGCGCCGGCAGTTAAGCGACATTCTCAAACGGATTACAACCCGCTTCGACAATCTGTTTGAAATCTCCTTCCCCTATTCTATGGGTTTTCATCAGAGGCCCACTGACGGCGATCCGCACGCGGAGTGGCACTTCCACGCGCATTACTACCCGCCGCTGCTGCGCTCCGCCACAGTGCGAAAATTTATGGTGGGCTACGAGATGCTTGCAACGCCGCAGCGCGACATCACGCCGGAGCACGCCGCCCGGGAGCTGGTCGAGGCCGGCGAAGCGCACTACCTCGACCGCAAGACGTAGCGACAAACAGAGAGGCTAAATGTAGAGGCGGCTTTACGCCGCCCTTTGGCGAGATAAACTCGCCGCTACAGCCGCCAAACGGCGCCACGGCCCCGGATCACCTTCTTGTTTTGGGCGCAAGCCATCATGTATGATGATGTCTTAAGAGCACATACCGGGCAAAGGAAACTTCATGGCGGAAGTAAAAGCAGGGCTTCAGGGCGTGGTGATCGCCCAGACATCGATTTGCTCGATTGATGGCGAGCGGGGAAACTTGCTCTACCGTGGATATAACATCCACGACCTGGCCGTCCATTCCACGTTCGAAGAAGTGGTTTACCTTCTGTGGCATGGGCGCCTGCCTGACCGCGCTGATCTTGAGACTCTGCGGAAGGACCTGCGCGACCGGCGCGTGGTGGCGGCCCCCGTCCTCGATCTCCTGAAAGAGCTTCCCCCCGCGCAGCACCCTATGGAAACGCTGCGCACCATCGTTTCCGCACTTTCTCTCTACGATTCGGAAGCCGAATCGATGTCTGAAGAATCAAACTGGCGGAAGGCCTCACGGCTGACGGCCCAGATGGGAACGCTCGTGGCCGCGATGGGCCGGGTGCGCGCAGGCAAGGAGCCTGTCGAGCCGGACCCCAGCTTGGATCACGCCGCTAATTTCCTCTATATGCTTCATGGGCGGCCGCCAGACCCTGAGGATGCGCGCTCATTTGACGTTGCCCTGATCCTGCACGCGGACCACAGCTTTAACGCTTCCACCTTTGCAGCGCGAGTCACGGCATCGACGCTTTCGGATATGCACTCGGCCATTACTTCAGCCATTGGGACGCTCAAAGGACCGTTGCACGGCGGCGCGAACGAGCGCGTCATGCGGATGCTTTTGGAGGTGCAGACGCCGGAGCGGGCGGAGGCCTGCGTCCACGATCTGCTCGATCGCAAGCAAAAAGTGATGGGATTTGGCCACCGCGTGTATCATACCGAAGATCCGCGAGCCACCGTCCTGCGCAAAATGTCGGAGGAGACCGGGAAGCGGAGCGGCCAGCCGAAATGGTTCGAGATCTCGCACAACATCGAAAGCATGATGATCCGCGAGAAGAAAATCAACGCTAACGTCGACTTCTATTCGGCTTCCGCGTACTACGCCATGGGAATACCCGTCGAGCTGTATACGCCGGTGTTTGCGGTGAGCCGCATTTCGGGCTGGACCGCGCACGTGCTCGAACAATATCAGGATAACAAGCTCATCCGCCCGCTGGCCGAATATACCGGCCCCACCAATCTGAAATATGTTCCGGTGGACCAGCGCTGAACTGCTTCGCCATGCTTTTCCGCCTGCGGCCCGCGCGCCAGGAAGACCATAAAAAGGGGAACGGCCAACGGAAGCCGGTGAGCCATGTTCCGGGTCCTGCCGAATTTCATGTCTGGTCATAAGTGGAAGGTTGACGTCCTGCTGCAAGGCAACTGGCGGGGAGCTTCTTCGGTGCTTCTCACAGGCGGTCCCGCGCCTATTCTGGTGGATAGCGGCATGCCTCACGACGCCCACCAGCTTGTGAAGGCTCTTGCCAGGCGTGGCTTTCACCCTGAAGATATTCCTGTTCTAATCAATACACATTTTCATTTCGATCATGTCTCGAACAATTGTTTATTTCCGTCGAGCCTGATCTACGCCACCCAGCAATCGAGCGACTGGTGCCGCAGCCTTTACTCCGATTTCCTGACTAATGGGCATTGGCAAAAACTCATTTTGAAGTATTATCCGGAAACCTACCAGTATGAGAACGCCGTCGAGCTGCTGGGTAAAATGCGCAAGATCGCGTTGCGCTGGTGGGATGCGAAACGCGCCGGCGCGCCCGGCCAGTTCCGCTGGATTGAAAACAATCCTCTGCCGGACGGCATTGAAACCATCATGACGTCGGGTCACGTCCCCGGCCACGTTTCACTGCTCATTCGCAACGGCTGCGAGACGACGGCGATTGCGGGCGACGCCCTGGTCACGCGCACGCACGATGGTCAGGTCCTCACTATGATTCCGCACTGCCGCGCGCAGTATCTTCGCGACCGCGAGACGATTCTCTCCGTTGCCGGCACCATCATCCCAGGGCACGATCAGCCCTTTGTGAATCAGCCCCATCCCTAGCGAGGTTGCGCCTCATACCAGCGGTTCATGAGCCACCCCGAAGCAGTGGAACATCAATAGCCGTGGGTGGAACCCACGGTCATTCCTCAGCAACCCCGGAAGGGTTCAATATCGTCAAACCATCGCATTGCCGGCGCATCAATCGTTCGGCCCCTTTACGGTGGTCTGCAAAATATAGTCATGGCTGTAGCGGCGCTGTCCCCAGCGTCGCAAAACACCGATGAGAACACCGACGCTACAGAAGAAGCCGCCAAGTGCCGAGATAAATTCGCCACTACGGCGGCAGGCGCGGGCAGTGTCCTAAAATCGCTTGTAAGACTCCCTTGCAGTTTTGTCGCTGCCTGATTATGATTGCACACGATGGGCATGCGCGTAATCAATATCGCCTCCGTTCCTCACCGCAGCCCATTCCGGTATCCCGGCGGCAAGACATGGTTGGTCCCGTATGTTCGGCAGTGGATGCGAAGCTTACTACACCGCCCATTGGAGTTTGTGGAGCCGTTCGCTGGCGGAGGCATCGTTGGGCTTTCAGTTCTGTTTGATAGCTTGACCGAGAAGCTTACGCTTGTCGAAATCGACCAAGACATAGCTTCAGTATGGAAAACAATTCTGAGCATTCAAGGCGAGCGATTGGCTTCCGAAATTATGTCATTCCGGCTATCGGAAGAGTCGGTGCGATCATGGCTTTCTAGCAGCCCGAGGAGTCAGTTTGACCGCGCATTCCAAACGATTCTGCGGAACCGTGTGCAGCGGGGCGGGATTATGGCCCCTGGAGCAAGCCTCATGAAGCAGGGAGAAAACGGGCGGGGGCTGGCTTCACGCTGGTATCCAGAAACTCTAGCTCGGCGGATTCTTTCAATTATCGAAAACAAGCATCGTATTCGATTTCGACACCGAGACGGCATTCACTTTATGCGGGAGAACTCGGATCGCAGTGAAGTATGTTTTTTCATTGACCCTCCCTATACCGTAGCTGGCCGGAGGCTGTACGTCCACTCGCAGATCGATCACGAGGAATTGTTCCACGAAACTTCCAAAGTGAGGGGAGACTTCCTGATGACTTACGACAACGCCAAGCCGATCCGGGAACTGGCCGCACGGTTCGGATTCGACACGCACAAAGTTCCGATGAAAAATACGCACCATGAAATCATGAGCGAACTATTAATTGGACGCGATCTAGGATGGGCCAGAAAGCCCCTTCAGCTTAGCCAGGATACGCTTTTCGAAAACCTCCAGACTCACGGGAACGCCAGCCGTTAAGCCCTCTACCGAGTCCTCTAGCGTCGTATATCGAACGACATCGCGCACAAGGCGGTATGCTCCGTCCACTTCCTCGAATCCGACCACGAACCACGCTACGTCGCAGTTCGAGATGTGGGACACTGTCCGCATTTTGCCCATCGCCTGAAAGAAACTGCGATCCACAACGACAGCCATCTTCTTGCCCCATCGCCTGAGCGAGGGCACCTTGATCTGCAACTGCGGCATGAGGCGCTTCGGTGCGCTGCTCCTGTAGTCGGGTCTGCGCGTGTACACCGGAAAGGGCAGCGTGTTATCGGGGTGATTCAGAATGGCCGCAAACTCATCCTTCATGGCCTTGCCGGAGAAGTAGACCGCTTGGACCTCCAGGGCACATCAGGAGAGCGGATCAGCGCCAGGGGCAACAAGAACCTTATCAATCCGCCCCACACTGTCACTTGGCTCCTCCGCCAGCGCCTCCGTGGGTGGTGGCTCCAGGAATCCGATCTCTTTGAGCGCCACAGGCTCCGCACAATGCAGAACGGTTTCCCCGACCCATCGGTAGATCATTCCGCCTTCCTCGAAGCGGTTCGGACAGAACGTGCGGAGTCGCCCCGCCTCACCGGCGGCAAGCGTCACTTCGCCCGTTTCCCTGGACTTTTCATAGAGGCGAAATGAGCAGGCGCCACCGGGTTTGTTACAGGCCACGCTTCGCTCTGGCGTTGATTGAAACGGGCAGGTCAGCACGGGCTTTTGCAGCTTGGGGAGGGTTTGAATCTCTGCGAGTTTCCGCCGCTCCTCCATCGGCAGCGTGGCGAAGGCCCTTCCGTACCACTCCCCAATTCCAAATCTCAGTTGTGGCGGCTTTGGCTTCTTCGTTTTCGGCACAGCCGAGGATGCTATCACAAGGAGGGCGAAAACAGAAAGGCGGGATCTCGACGGGGAACACGACAGCGCAATGCGCAGATGATCACCGGAGGATTATTCTCAAGGCATCCTAAGGACATCATCCAAGCGCGGCTTGACGCGCCCAGGGTTTGTCCCTAGACTAAATCAGGGAGATCGGGGTAATTCGTGGTGCGTTTTCGCTGGATTGTTGTCCGGTTATCGGTTCTTGCCTTACTCTGTTTGTGCGCCTTCTCAGTGGCTTGGGCGCAACAGAGCACGCAATTCTTTCCTGTAAGCGAGGTTCGTCCGGGGATGAAGGGTGTGGGACGAACCATTTTCGAGGGCAATAAGGTAGAGGAATTTCAAGTCGAGCTGCTGGGAGTGGCGAAGGATATCATCGCCCCGAAGCATGACGCAATCCTGGCGCGGCTCTCCGGCCCTACCGTCGATAGAACGGGCGTTGTCGAGGGAATGAGCGGCAGCCCGGTCTACGTGGATGGAAAGCTGCTCGGAGCTATTGCTATCTCTTTCCCCTACGAAAAAGAGCCTTACACGCTCATCACCCCTATTGAAGATATGCTGGCCGTAACGCCTGAAAGCCCTTCGGGCGGCGCGCCATCTGCGGCGCTCGACCTACCTTGGTTTGACGCTGCTGTACCCGCTTCGGCGGGTAACGTGGACCGCTGGATACCAGAAAACAAACCGGGACCCGGTATGTGGGCCGGATTGGCCACGCGCGGCGCGGCTGGCGGCTCCGCCACCCACTTTCGCCTGCCCTTACGATTCAGCGGATTCGATGGCCAGGTCGTCTCCCGCTACACACCGCTGCTGAACGCAATGGGTTTTGATCCCATGCAGGCGGCAACGATGTCTGTGGGTTCCTCTGAAGGAGCAGAAAGCTCTTCCGCCGCGGCGGCCAGCGTCACGCCGGGAACGATGATCAGCCTGGTGCTGGTGCGAGGCGACTTAAACCTCAACGCCGATTGCACCGTCACCTACAGGCATGGCGACCAACTCTACGCTTGCGGCCACCCGGTTTTCTCGCTCGGCCCGGCGCAGGTGCCCTTCGCGCCTGCAAGGGTGCTGGCCACTATTCCAAGCCTTGCCGCGTCCTTTAAAATCGACGTTCCGGGGCCGATAGTGGGCAGCATACGGCAGGACCGGTTTGGAGCTATCTACGGCGTAGTGGGGGATATTTCCCCCGTCGTTCCTATTCATCTGCACGTGGATTCTTCCCTCGGGCGCGAGACGGATTATAATTTCGAGGTCGCGCAGCAGCCCGTTCTCTCGCCTTTGTTGGTGAATATGGCGGTCGTTTCGGCGATCACTTCGACCGAACGGGTAGCGGGACCCGCAACCCTCGATCTGAACGGCTCGATCGAACTTTCTGACGGTGAAACCATCAAAATTGAAGACGTGGATTCTTCCGATCTCAGCGCCGCGGGTGGCGCGGGCGCGGCGCTCGCAGAACCGTTGAGCTACCTGCTGAACGGCCAGTTCCCCTCCCTGCATATTCGCGCCATTGATCTTTCAGTCAAGTCGGAGAACGAAAGCCGGATCGCCACACTGGAGCAGGTTTGGAGCACGCGGTCTGAAGTTCATCCCGGCGACCACATTGAAGTGACTGCAATCGAGAGAACCCCTTCGGGAGCGATGGTGACCCAGAAGATTCCGGTAACCATCCCGATGAACGTAAGTGACAAAACACTTTCGCTTGTGGTCGGCAGCGGAACAGCCATGAACGCGCTCGAAATGCGCTTCATCCGCGCCGGACGGCCTCCGCGTGATCTCCACCAGCTTGTAAGGGAGTTGAATCAGACCCGGCGGAACAACCGGCTCTATGCCCTGCTGATGGCGCCGCAACGCTCGTTTGTCATGGAAGGGACCGATTTCCCGTCACCACCTCCTTCGCTGCTCCAGACGTTCATGGCCGACCCCGCCGTTTCCAGTAAAATAACCTATCGCGTTGATTCCGTAGTGGGCGATTACCAAACTTCTCCAGTCCCATACTCCATCGAAGGAGAGCAAACCTTATACCTCAAGGTGCTCAGCTCTGCAAATTAAAGACTCCCGAGAGGCCGGTTTTAACGAACGAAAGGTTCCCTTCATGAAATATTCGAAATTCATCGGCTACTTGGCTGTGGTGGCTGTTTTGGCTACTATGGTCCCGCTTGTCCTGCAAGCCACCCAGACCGAGTTCTGGCAAATCGCAACCTTTGGAGGGTTCCTGCAAGGCAGTCTACAGGGCGTTTCCGTCAGCATGAACGGAGAGTTGATGCTGGCTCCCGAAATGCAAGCCGTCTTCAACCCCAATGAAACGGTTGCCCTCTCCGTCGTAGCCGATCACAAGGGGAACCTTTACATTGGGACAGGCCATCAAGGGAAGATCTTTAAGGTAAACCGCCAGTTTCAGGGGCAGATGCTCTTTCAAGCGCAGGAACCTGAAATTCTTGCCCTCGCCGTCGGCCCCGATAACGATCTCTACGTTGGAAGCTCACCCGAAGGTAAGATTTACCGCGTCACGCCGGACGGCAAGTCTTCGGTCTTTTATGAGCCAAAAGTAAAGTACATCTGGGCGCTGACCTTCGATTCCCAGGGACGGCTGTACGTTGGGGCGGGCGACCGGGGAGATATCTTGAGGGTCAACCCGGACGGAAAGGGTAGCGTCTTTTTCGCGAGCAATCAGACCCACATCATGTGCCTGGCGTTTGATAAAGAGGGCAATTTGCTTGCCGGCAGCGAGCCGAACGGGCTTATCTACCGCATTACACCGGAGGGCAAAGCATTTGTACTCTATCAGTCGAACCTGCCGGAAATACACGATCTCGTGACCGATGCTGAGGGCCGGATTTACGCAGCGGCCCTTGGCAACGCGGGTGGTGTTCCACGTTATTTTTCGACTCCGGCTCAGAGAGGCGTAGTGTCCACTCCGGTGCAATCGGTCACAGTCGTGACCGCGGATGCTGGCCTTAGCGACGCGGCTCAAACGGCCGCCGTCCGGCGCGCAACCCCCAACCCCAGCGCCGGCGCGTCAGCCGGAATGCAGTTCCCCTATCCGCGAATCGCTTCAGGGCAAGGATCGCTGGTTCAGATTTCACCGGACGGCGCCGCGCAGACGCTCTGGACCTCCAACCGCGAAAGCATTTTTGGGCTCGCTGTCCGCGGTCCCGACGTACTCTTCTCTACCGACGATGACGGGCGCATTTTTGATCTGAAGCCTTCCGCCAGCGGACCCGACCTCACCTTGCTCACAGAAACCCGCGAATCACTCCCAACCCGCATTCTGTCCGATGGGTCGAGCCTCTTCGTGGCCACCAGCAATATTGCCAAGCTGATCCGTATCGGCGGCAGTCCGGGAGCCAGCGGAGTCTACCAATCTCCGGTTAAAGATACCCAGTTCATTTCGAAATGGGGCCATATCGCGTGGAGGGCAGAAGTTCCGCCGCACTCTTCGCTCGCGTTTTACACCCGTTCCGGCAATTCAGAGCGGCCCGACAAAACCTGGACCGCCTGGACCGGCCCCTACCAGGACTCCCAAGGCAGCGCAATCCGCGACACGCCCGCCCGCTATATTCAATGGAAGGCTGTGTTTAACGGGGCCAGCGGCGGCAGCCCGTCGCTGCGTGAAGTCGAGCTTTCTTACTTGAATCAAAACCTGCCGCCCGAGATTGAGTCCCTAACTGTAATTGACGGCAATGAAAGGACGAGAATGACGGGTACGCCGCTGGGGTCGCAGGGCGGACCAGGGGTGGCAGCGCCCGTGACCACGGTGACCGCTTCAGAGATAGGGTCTGCGGTTTACGAGGGTGCAAATCCGGCCGCCGACCCGCCCGGCAAAGCCCCTATTCAGATCAACTGGCGGGCGGCTGACCCGAATCATGACCAGCTTATTTATGATCTCTATCTTAAGTCGGATGCCGGGCAGGAATGGCACCTTTTGAAAGGCAAGCTGCGGTCAAACAGTTACGCGCTTGAGCCAGATTCTCTGGCAGACGGCGAGTATAGGGTGCGATTAACAGCCTCAGACGCCCCTTCGAACCCGGCCGGCCAGTCATTGACAACAGGGCTGGTCAGCGCGCCCTTCTGGGTGGATAATACACCTCCGGAGATCCGTGTGCTGAGTAAGGACGTGGAGGGAGATCAAGCCGTCATCCGCTTCGAGGCAGACAGCAAAGGAGCGCCCATTAGGGCGGCGCAGCTCTCCACGGGCCGGAACATCTGGAACGACATCGTTTCTGACACCGGGATTGTGGACTCCCAGCATGAACAATTTACGGTTCACCTCCACAAGCTGAGTTCCGGAGAACATATCGTTTCCCTGCGCGCCTACGACACGGCTGGGAACGTTGCCGTCGGCAGTTCGGTGATCGAAACCCACTGAGATACCGCCGGGGGCGCCGGCTGGCAAAACCGCCCGTCTCGTGAGGCGTTGCGCCACCGCGTGAGCGGCGGGATAATTAGCCCGTCTCTGTTGATACAACTTTCATTTCTGGCGCCGCATCACACACGGGAGATAGGACGGTGCGGCGCAAATTGACGTGATTTGGCCCGGGATCAAAACGCACCTTCAAAGCCGGAGGCCGAAAGCCAGCTTCTCGACCGCGCCCGCCGCGGGGAGGAGGAGGCGTTCGCTGCGCTCTTTGAGAAGCACAAGCGGCGTGTTTACTCCCTATGTTTACGCATGACCGGGGACACAGCGGAAGCAGAGGACCTTAGTCAAGAGGCCTTTCTCCAGCTTTTTCGCAAACTCTCAACCTTTCGCGGCGAGTCGGCGTTCTCCACTTGGCTTCACCGGCTGGTGGTGAATGTGGTTCTGATGCGTCTCCGCAAAAAGGGAATCCAGAAGGTTTCGCTCGATGAGGCTGATAATTCTCAGGAAGAGCCCGTCAAGCGCGAGTATGGGGAAAACGACCGGCGGCTGATGGGTTCGATTGACAGGATTGCTCTTAACGACGCCATCGGCCAGCTTCCACCCGGTTACCGGGCCGTCTTCGTCTTGCACGACGTGCAGGGTTACGAACATAACGAGATTGCCAGAATCATGAACTGCTCGGTGGGGAATTCTAAGTCGCAGTTGCACAAGGCGCGCCTCAAGCTGCGCGAGGCTCTGCGCCGCGATGAAGAAAGGGTTACAAAATCCTAAGCAACGCCGGCTACTCCGTTGAGGCCAGGTCAGGCCTGCCGGTAGCAAGCGCCAAGGGGAAGAAGCCGTGAAGCCAAGAGAGGCCAAATCCGGTTCGATTGAGGCAAGCGAGAGTTGCCTGCGATTCCAGTCGGCTCTTCCCGGCTATCTCGAAGGCGAGAGCTTCCCCGAAGTGCCGGCCCATGCCGCCCAATGCGAATATTGCCGGTGCCTGCTCGCCGATCTTGAAGTCATCCGGAAGACGAGTGCGGAGCCCGCTGGAGATGCGCCCCCGGCTGCGATCTGGAGCGCGATCCGCGCCAGCTTGGTTGAAGAGGGCATCATACGCGCCCCGGAAAGCTTCTGGCAGCGGTGGCTGCCCGGCAAAGGCAGAGGGCTTTGGGGTTATCCAGCGCCCATCGCAGTCGCGGCTTCTGTGGCAATTGTTGCGGTTGTATTATTCAAGACGCCGGGATATCTTGTTCGTTCGCCCTTGCAGCCCGCGGCCTACACGCTTCATGCCGCGGCGTTCATGCAAGGCAGCGCCGCCCCGCAGGACACCGCGGCTCTGCGGCAAACGATCACTGAAATGGAGCAGGCTTACCGGGACAATCGGTCGTCTTTCGAGCCTTCCATGCGGGCAACCTACGAAAAGAGCCTGACCTCGCTGGATAATGAAATCCGCGAGTGCCAGGTTTCGATGCAGCAGGAGCCGGAAAACAGGCTGGCGGAAGATTATCTTTCCAATGCCTACGCTGAAAAGATTCAATTGCTCCAAACCGCGTTAGAGTACAATACGCAGTGACTAGGCTGACAGGGCCCGGGGTGGCTTACCGATGATTAAAATGAATTCAGGCAATAAACCGACTTTCCTGCTCGTTTTTCTGATGCTCGTCGGCCCTGCGGGCGTTTGGAGCGCTAGTCCGTTACAGCGGGAAACGACTTTTTACACCACCCGGTCTCCCCGTATCAGCCTGACCAATGTTGCGGGGACCATCATCATCAGGGGTTGGGATCGTCCGCAGGTTTACGCGGTCTATATCATGGGGTCACCCCGTATTGAAATCGATACCGAGCAGGTTCCCTCCCAAGGCGAAGCGGATAAAATTCAGCTTGCCACCCACATTCTGGACCGGACGCTTCAAGGCGCCAATGCCCAAGTGAACTACACTCTGAACGTCCCTATGGGCGCGAGTGTGGAAATCAGAAACCCGCAGGGAATCGTCCGTATTGATAATTTGAGTGGCGATGCGTGGGTGCAATCCATTGGCGGCGATATTGTCATCACGGGCGCCACGGGGCAGGTGAGCGCGCATACGCTCGGCGGGCAGATTGAGATTGATCGCGCGTCGGGTTCAGTGGAAGCCTCTTCGGTCACGGGGAACCTCAGGTTTATTTCGCCGTCAAGCACGCAGATCCGCGCCAGGACCACCTCGGGTCAGATTTATTACGAAGGCAGCCTTCTGCCCTCGGCGGATTACACCATGCAAACTTTCGATGGTCAGATTAATATTCTTTGCCCGCGATCCTCCTCTTTTGAGTTGAACGCTCTGTGTGTTCATTGCAAAGTTTACAACCAGCTTAAGCTGAGCCGCTGGAATCACCGCTCTTCTGATTCCTCGTACGGAAACTCGCTTTTCGGAATGCACAACGAAGGAAGAGCTACGCTCGAAATCACCTCATTCAAGGGCGCAGTCCATATCAGCCCCGAGCCCGAACCGCCAACTCAGTCATCACAGCCGGCTCAATAGGCTTCAACGTACAATAAGGCGCCATCCATTCGCCGCTCTCATCCAGGCCGAAGCCGAAACAGTAATGGCTGGTAAAGCGCGTTCTCACCCTTTTATCAGATAGGTTTCATTGCAGTTGGTGGCGCGTGTTGACGCGCGCACGCCCCCTGGTGTAGGCTCTGGTCTGCCCGGATAAGAGGAAAACAATTCACCAGGAGGAAACGATGATCCGACGCGCCCTACTCGCAGGAGTTCTCATCATCATATTTGCCGCGGTCAGCCTCGCCGCTGATCTCAATGGACGCTGGGAAGGAACATTCAGCACGCCAAATGGGGATATTCAGCTTACATTCAACTTTAAAGTGGACGGAGCCAAACTTACCGGCACGGTCGAGACACCGAATGGAGACACGCCGATCAGCGACGGCAAGGTGAACGGTGACAGCTTTTCTTTCAAGGTGCAGGTAGGCGATGGCGAAATCACCCACGAAGGCACAATTTCGGGTGACACTATCCAGATGAAAGTGGAAGGTCAGGGGTTCAACACCCAGGTCACGCTGAAACGCGCCGCAGAAAAGAAGACTTCGATGCTGCGAGCGCCTTCAGCCGCGCGCGGCCGGGCTGCCTGAACTCAATGACAGGGACAAGGGGCAAGGAACAAGCGGTAAGCCCGGCAATCCTGTTTGTCCCTTGACTGTTGCCCCTTGTCTCCGGTCAGTTGCTCTCGTCCTGAGCGGTTTTTGAAATCTTCACGTTGCGGAAGGCAGCGGTCGTAAGCGCATTAGCATCGTGAGCGCATACGGCGAGTCCGACGTAAACCGGATCGTGGAGTTCGACGGTTGCCGAGCCAACCTTTTTGAATTGTCCGTCCGCCCCGGCTACGAAAAGCGTAAAGGTATTTCCGCGCCGTTCGAGGCGGAGGGATTGTGGCGAGGAGACCGGCGAGATGGCCTCGAGCGTGGTCGCACCCTCCTTTTGCCGGTACTGCAGAGCTGTGAGCCCAACCCCGTGCAGGGCGGCGTCCGCGTAGGCGTCACCGGGCCCGAGGCCTTGGCGGATCATCAAGGCGGCCTTCCGGTGCGGACTCCCGCTCGTCGTCGTGATTGCGATATCAGCGGTGAGGGTTACATCACCCTTCCACCGCCGCCAGACGAAGTGAAAGGCGTCTTTATCGGCCCACATATTCTCGCCGCCGCCGGTAACCGTGTATTCGTGGCGCGCCGCGTCATAGGATGCGGAACCGGCCTTGGGCGTGACGCCCACATCGGTTTGTTCTTTGAACTGGCCCAATTGTTGGCGCGCGCTGGCGCCGCAGGCCGCAGGTCCGCTCAGGACAAATAAAGCACAGACGATGACCCATAGGGTTAAGGCGCTGGCGTCGGTCGAGTAATTCTGTTTGATTTCCACTTCAATCCTCTCTTGAGCGTGAAATAAAATCGAAATCGTCCTGCTTCTTCCTTAGTCTTCAAACCCGTTGATCTCCAGTTGCGCATCTATTCTACAACCGGGGCGCGCGAGACAGCATGAAATAAAAGCTAAGCGGCGCATTTGAAATCCAGGGGCGTGATACCCGCCTGTTGTCAACTTCGGACCGGCTTTCTATAATCAACTTTGGCGCTCGATTGCGCCCGTAGCGCCGGCATCTTGCCGGCCCTCAAAGTCGCCGGGACGGCGGCGCCAACGCTCCACGAAACCATGACTCGACATCACAGAAAGCTCATTTATCTTTTAGGATTCATGGGATGCGGCAAATCAACCGTCGGGCAGTTGCTGGCTCGCGAGGCTGGCTGGCCGTTCATCGATTTGGACTCAACGATCGAGGCCGGCCAAGGCAATTCGATCCGTGAAATTTTTGAGAAAGACGGGGAACCCTTCTTTCGCCGCGTCGAGCACGCCGCGCTCACCGAAGCCTTGAAAACCGAGCCCGCTGTGATTGCGCTCGGCGGCGGCACCTGGGTTCAGGAGCCGAACATGGACCTGATCCACCGGACCGGCGGGGCAACCGTGTGGCTGGATTGCAGCCTGAACGAGTTGCGCCGCCGCTGTGAGGGCATCACCAACCGGCCTCTTTTTCGCAGCCCGGAAAGCTTTGCTGGCCTCTTCAGCCAGCGTATGCCTTTCTACCAACTCGCCGACTTCCGCGTATCCACCGAGGGCAGCGCGCCTGAAGAAGTGGTAGAGCGCATTCTGCGGCTTAATATCTTCTGAATTTGCGGAGCGAAAACTGTCCACATTAAGAACTCTTCGCTGGGCCTGCTGCGCCGTTCTGCTCTTCGTCATCTGCGGCGCCATTTGTGGTGAATGCTCCGCGCAGGCGCCTTCCTTTCACAACGATCAGGGGACGTTTGAGATTTCGCTTCACGGACAGCGCGTCGGAACGGAAAAGTTTGAGATTCGTTCTCGCGGCGGCCAGATCGAGGCTCACGCCGAAACCAGCCTCACCGTCACCGGAACACATTTCGAGACATCGTCTGACCTTATCTTGAGATCAAACCTCGAACCGGCCACCTACCGCTGGAGCCAGACCGTTCCGCAAAAATCCCGCCTTCAAATTGAATTTAGTTCCGGCGCCGCGCGGGCCCGGTATGACACGGTGCATGGCCACCAGGACGTCCGGCAATTCAATCTGCCCGCTGATACGATCGTCCTCGATGACAACGCTGTCCATCAATACGAATTGGCCGCCATGCGCTACGACCGGACCACCGGGGGAACGCAAACGTTCCATGCGTTTATTCCTCAAGAGGGGCTTCCGGGAGTCCTGACGATCCAAAGCGCGGGCGTAGAGAATATCAACGTTGGGGGCAAGCCGGAATCTTGCCGCCATCTTGTCCTGATCACCGAGCTTGCCCACATCGACCTTTGGACAGATCCCGGCGAGCATTTGCAAAAAATGGAAATAGCCGCCTCCGGTCTCATTGCCACGCGCCAGCGATGAGCGCGCCAAAAGCGAAAGTCAAGCCCGGCGCTCCGGCTTTACTCTTGACTCTTGCCCCTTGCCCTTCCCGCCTATCTTGGAGACTCCGCCGTCAACTGGCGCGGCTCAAGGCGTCACTCCCATCGCTTGCATCTGGCCAGGCAGCCGCGCTGGCGCCTGGCAATGAATCGTCCGCATTCCAAACTGCCGCGCCCGCTCCACATTCAGTAGGCGGTCATCGATGAACAGGCATTCTTCGGGCTGCCGTTGGGTGAGCTGAAGCGCCAGCGCATACATCGCGTCATTCGGTTTCTTGATTCCCAGAAAACACGAACTGAAAAAGGCGGAAAACACTTTGCGTAAGCCAAACTTTTCAATGCGGTAAAGATTCAAATCGAGAGATTCATTGTTTAGAGCGGCCATCAAATATTTTCCGGACTTTGCCAGAGCCGCATAGAAATCGAGCGGTTCCGGAAAGGGCTCGGACTGGCTGAACATGACATCCTGAAATTCCTGATGAGTGAAATCGCGGGGACAGTGAAAAACCGTCCGGTCGAGATACGCCTCCAAACTCAGATGCCCGGTCTCAAATGAATTGATCACCAGATCGTGCCGGTCTTCGAAATCGGGCCAGTCGATCTTGAATTGCTCCGTCGTTCTCCTGCGCGCCGGGCGGTCCCAGCCGTTCGAACCCAGCACCCCTCCCACGTCCGAGAAAATAGCCCGAATCACATCCATCCCAGTCTCCATTTCCATCCGAAGTCATACGAATTTGACGTCAACCACGGGACCGCTTAGTGGAATGTTGCAGGTGATGTCATCCTGAGCGCAGCGAAGGATCTGCTTGTAAGGCATAAGAAAAGCAGATTCTTCGCTGCGCTCAGAATGACACCGTGATGAATTCCAGCCCCATTCCTAAATCCTATGTTTGACCGAAAATTGGTATGAGACTCTGCGCTACCTCTCTTGTCCCTGCCTTTCACACCGGCCGCTTGAAGCGGTCGAGGATGGGATAACAAATCAAGGCAAGGG
>JBOGJY010000375.1:0-3814 GCA_050745325.1 Terriglobia bacterium | reverse complement strand
CGCTAAAATGTATGCTCTTGCCCGGAAAGCCGTAGGCTTTCCCCACAGCAAGCGGCAAAGCCGCTCTTTGCGCCAGACAATTGGGGTTATTCAGCTAATTTAGACAGCCTTGGCGCTACAGTTTTGCGTGTCGCCGCCCGCATTCGGAGACGCGCCTGTCATCCGCCGGAAAGCACGCGGTCATAAACATCTACAATCCGCCGGGCGATGTTTTCCATCGAGAGCCGCGCGATGGCGTCGCGTCCATGGGCGCGAGCGCCAGAGCGGCATACTTCGGCGATTTTGGCGGCGATTGCTGCGGCATCTCGCGGGACGAGGTGGCATCCTGGCGTCTGCCCGATCAACTCGGCGGTGTCGCCCACATCCACCGTCACCACGGGCAGGTCGACCGCCATCGCTTCTTTCACGGCCACTGGAGAGCCTTCGCTAAACGAAGTCATGATGAGCGCGTCCGCCGCGTTCATATAGAAAGGCATTTCCGCGTGAGGCCGCCCGAGGACTCGAAGCATCTCAAGCCCTGGAATTTCGAGGGCCGCCAAGCGCACCGCCGCCTCGGCGAGGGGAAAGCATTTCCCCTCCACCGCCGGGTCGTAAGGAAACAGCACATACTTCTTCTCCGCGCTCAGGCCGAGCTTGCGGCGGGCCTCCGCCTGCTCCATCGGGCGGAAGAGGTTCAAATCGACGCCGCACGGAATCACCTCCGCGCGCGAAAGCCGGAGCTTGCGCTTCATTTCCTGGCTCTGAACGATCACGGCTTCGGCCCGCCTTGCGAGCGCAAAACTCGATATCTGAAAGAGCCGCCCTATCAGGGCGATCCGGCCGTTCTTCTTCAGCCGTCCGAGCACGTCGTCACCGTGGAACGTCACCACCAACGGAGCGCGGGCTTGAAGCCGCGCCACGCAACCCGAAAGCCCGAAGTGAGCGTGGACCAGATCATACTGGCTCCGCCGCAAAAGCCGGTGAAGGTCCCCAACACTTCGAAGATAATTCCAGCGTGACTCGCGGCCGTTGATAAACAGAACGTCGTACTCAACGCCGAAGGCGCGCAAGGATTCCGCCTGCTCTTTGACGAAGCCGCCGAAACCGGGGCGAGTGGCGGTGGGCCACATATTGGTGACCAGCAGAATCTTGCAGCCTGGCTTCATGTGCGTTTTGCGCTCTGCCCGGCCGTCATGCCGAGAGCAGCCGTTCGTATTCCTGCACGACCTGGCCGGCGCTAAACCTGCCAAGCGTCTCTTCGATGCTTCCGTAGTTTAAGCCGGATTTCGCGTTATACACGGAGACCATCGCCTCGGCGAGAGCCGCGGCGTCCTGCGGTGGAACCAGGCGGCCCACCGGGCAGCCCGCGAGCGCTTCCTTGACGCCACCCGGACAATCAGCGGCGATCACCGGCGCGCCCAGGGCCAGCGCCTCAAGCAAGACCAGCGGCAATCCCTCGTAGCGCGAGGCCAGGACAAAGACATCGGCGTGTTTCATGTAGCCGTAGGGGTTCGGCTGAAATCCAAGGAAGTGGACCGCGCCATCCAGTCTCAATTGTATCACTTGTCTCCTTAGTTCCAATTCAAGCGGGCCCTCACCCAGGATGATGAGCTCGGCCAGCGGAAGCTGTTGGCGCGCCAGCGCCATCGCTTCCAAGAGGATGTCGATCCCTTTCTGCTTCGCCAGCCGCCCTACGGCTACGAAACGCGGGTTCGAGTTCTGGTAGGGATTGCCCTGTTCGCAGGCCATCCGCCGCACCCGCTCGATCTCGACGGGATTATAGATGCGCAGCAGTTTTTCGCGTGGTATTGCAAAATTCGCCGCCAAATCGTTCAAAACATAATCCGCCACGCAAATGATCCGGTCCGCTCGCCCGCAAAGATGACGGTAAAGCCACCGCTTCGCCACGAGAGCGCGGCCGTTAAACTGCGCTCCAACGAAAATGTCTTCCCGGAGCAGGAGCTTTGGCCCTCGCGGCAGTAACGCCGTGGCGGCAACCATCGCCATGTTAAGTTCAATGAGGCTGGAGACGGCCACCTTGGGGCGCAGCTTCCGCATCAGCCAAAACAACGCGGGGACCGCGTACCGCACGCGCCGCACGCGCAGGTGATGCACCTCCAGGTCTTCGGGAAGTTCTTCGAGGTACGGACCCACCGAATCGAGCAGCGCCAGATGAGGCTCAAACCGGCTGCGGTCGAGGCCTCGCAGCAAGATCACAACCGCGCGCTCTGCGCCGCCGCCCCGCAGCGAAGGCAGAACAAACAGCACTCGTCTGCGGTCGGCCATTACGGATCTCCCCCGCCGCGGCCGCCTGAACTCTTTGGCTTGCGAGCCACGCAATGCACAAAGGGAGACGTCCATCGGTTGGGTTTGAAGATGGCAAAATGGTCGTCCACCAGCCAGACCGCTCGTGAGATCACGCCGTGCGTGCGCACGGTGATCCAGTAGGGCAGGCGCCGGGGCCAGCTTGCCACATTCAAAACTTCGAGGCTGATGGGCAGAAAATATTCGCAACTCTCCACTTCGAACCCCGCATCCTGGTGGGCGCGGTTGAGCCCTTCCCGGTCAAGCGGAACCTGGACCTCATAGATGGCCCGGTCGAGGAGTTTTTGATAAGAGCGCAGGAAGCCGGTAAAATTCGGGATGGTCGTGATCATCCGCCCCCCCGGCTTCAGGAGCATCGACATAGCTCTTACCGCATCGGCCGTGTTTTCGAAGTGCTCGACCACTCCCATCGAAAAGACAACGTCAAATTGCCCGCGCAGGCTTTCCGGAATCGCAAAAAAGTCGCAGCAGCAGACTTCCCCCCTGACCTGTTCCCGCTCGAGGACCATGCGGGACCTTTCGCAGCCAAGCTTGGACTGGTCGATCCCCCAAACCTCAAAACCGAACTGCTTCGCAAGGTAGGGAAGGATGACGGATTGCGCGCAGCCTATTTCGATCAGTTTTTTACCCTCTGTCTCGTGACCCTCGAAAACGCTCTCGAAGTATTCGTGAAGCTTCCTGACAGGATAGTTCTTCAGTCCACGGCGGTAAGGGTCCAAGGAGGCAGGAAGAGGAGATTTTTCCCACCAACGATCCCAGAATTCACGGCCCGTTCTGTCGCCGCCTGATGAGGCTGAAGGCGAAGAAGATTCTGCTTGCACGCTCACCCCGATGAATCCTAATTACACGGCTGCTTACTTAAACCAAGACACAGTCTTTTCATTAGCCATTTTTAATCTTCGTTTGTTTTCAATCATCAATAGGGTTCGTTCCGTAAATTTTGTGTTGCTTTCCTCATTATCTTGATCCTCAAACCTCTAATTTTTGATCTTCTCGTAATTCTAGCCCCGACGTTTGCCCCGGGAACCCGAAGTAGCGCCGCCCTTCAGGACGGCACGCGCCGGGCATAAAGCCCGGCGCTACCCGTAGACAGTCCGTGTTACCAAGATTAGAAACGTTGATTCTAAAGACTCGCTAGGCTTCGTTCCGTAATTTTGTGCGTTTTCCCATTCTCTCCCGGCATTTTCTAATCTTCGAGGCGCCCGTTTTGTCGCGCAGAGTTGTTTTGTAACTCTGCGGCTTTTTTGTCTGGATCTACGAAAAGCCGCAGAGTTTTAACCGCAAAACTCTGCGCTACAAGGCCCTCATCCAGCATATCAGATCACTTTGAGAATTTTGAGACAAACGAGATAAATGGGACGACTTTTCACGCCTCCCACCCTGTAACTCTAGGCCCTCGGGGCTGCGCTCGCCTGGTCAGGAACGCTGGAAAGCCTGGCGCAACTGCGAAATCGAAACGGCCTTGAGCGCAATCACGATGGCGAGAAAAATCATGCATCCCACGCCGCAC
>JBOGJY010000374.1:0-21047 GCA_050745325.1 Terriglobia bacterium | reverse complement strand
TTCACTCAGCTCAGCGGCCTGCTCATGCTGGTGGCGATTCTGACGCTCTATTTCGCCCACCACGCCGCGACCGGCGTCTACAGCTTCGAATACGCGGATTTGATCGGAACGCCGCTCGCCCCGCATGTCGCCCTGCTCGTGATGCTGGGCTTCTTCGTCGCCTTTGCCGTGAAGCTGCCGATGTTCCCGCTGCACACGTGGCTGCCCGACGCGCACACGGAAGCGCCGACGGCGGGCAGCATTATTCTCGCAGGGCTGCTTTTGAAAACGGGAGCGTATGGATTGATCCGGTTCGTGATGCCGCTTTTCCCGCACGCGGCGCATCAGTTCGCTCCGATTGCGATGGTGCTGGCCGTAGTAGGAATTATTTACGGCGCGGTGCTGGCGTTTGGCCAGACGGATTTGAAGCGGCTGGTGGCTTACACCAGCGTCAGCCACTTGGGTTTCGTGCTGCTCGGCATTTTTGTGGGGAACATCTGGGCGCTCGACGGCGCCGTGATCGGGATGATCGCTCATGGTATCTCGACCGGCGCCCTCTTTACGATCTGCGGCCAGGTCCAGGAGCGCACGCACACGCGCGAAATGAGCCGCCTGAGCGGGTTGTGGGCCACCGTCCCCCGCCTGAGCGGGGCCAGCATGTTCTTTGCCATGGGCTCGATGGGTTTGCCCGGTTTGGGCGATTTCATCGGTGAGTTTTTGGTCCTTATTGGCACTTATGAGGCCCATCTCATCGGGATCACCATCGCTACGACCATCGGGATTCTGTTATCGACGCTTTATGCCCTGCGTTTCATCCAACGCGCGTTTCATGGCCCCAATTCCAATAATTGGAAGGTGCAGGATTTGGTTCCACGTGAAGTCGCGATGCTCGTCCCCATGGTTGCGATTCTGATCTGGCTCGGCATTTATCCGCAGCCGGTGTTCAACGTCTTTAATCAATCGAGCGCTGTGGCCATGGACGAAAAGACGCCGATGGCGGCGCAGGCGCCGTCATCGGTGACGCATCTCAGTTTGCTGAAACTGCCCGGAGATAAACGTTGAGCGCAACGGATCTTTTCACAATATTGCCGCTTCTGATTCTGGGCGGCGCCTCAGTTGTGGTGATGGTGGTGATTGCTATCCGCCGCAATCACGCGGTCACGCTCGCGCTCACGCTCATCGGCCTTGCCGCGGCCTTTGCCTCGCTGTTTTGGGTGGCGCAGGACGCGCCCCGCCAGGTTTCTTCACTTCTCGTCGTCGATCGATACGCGCTCTTTTACATGGGGCTGGTGATTGCGGCCACGTTTGCCGTGGCGCTGCTTTCTTATAGCTATTTTGAGCGCCGCGAAGACGACCCGGAAGAACTTTACGTGCTGCTTTTGATTGCGGCTTTAGGGTCTGCGGTGCTGGTCTCCTCCAGCCACTTTGTATCTTTTTTCCTCGGCCTCGAAATCTTGAGCGTCGCCCTTTACACGCTTAACGCTTATCTCCACACGCGGCGCTTTCCGCTCGAGGCGGGCATCAAGTATTTGATCCTTGCCGCCTCTTCGGCGGCGTTTCTGCTTTTCGGCATGGCGCTGGTTTATAGCGAGCTGGGCACGATGGAGTTCTCCCGCATCCGCCAGCTCGTCACGGCGTCGCCAGACGTCAACCAAGCCGTTTTGCTGGCCGGCGCCGCGCTCATTATTACGGGCTTCGGGTTCAAGCTGGCATTAGTCCCGTTCCACCTTTGGACGCCTGACATTTATGAGGGCGCTCCGGCGCCGGTCACCGCCTTTGTGGCAACGGTATCGAAAGGCGCCATGTTCGCCTTGCTGCTGCGTTATTTCACCTGGTCGGGGACACACCACTACGGCGCGATATTCCTGGTTTTCACCATCATCGCCATCGCGTCGATGATCGTGGGCAACTTCCTGGCCATGATGCAGGGCAATGTGAAGCGCATCCTGGCTTATTCGTCCATCGCGCACATGGGTTATCTCCTGGTGGCGTTTCAGGCGGGCGGCGAACTCGCCTCCCAGGCGGTCGCATTCTACCTGGTGGCCTACTTCATCACCACGATTGGCGCGTTTGGCGTAGTCAGCATCATGTCGGACGGAGAGCGGGACGCCGATAGCATTGACGATTACCGCGGCTTGTTCTGGCGCCGCCCCATCCTCGCTTCCGTCTTTACGGCGATGCTGCTCTCACTCGCGGGCATCCCACTGACGGCTGGTTTCGTGGCAAAGTTTTACGTCGTCACCGCGGGAGCTTCCTCCCAAATCTGGCTTCTGGTCTTCACGCTCATTATCACCAGCGTTTTCGGCCTTTACTACTACCTGCGCGTGCTCGTGGCCATGTTCTCCGGCCTGTCACACGAGCACGAAGAGGAAACGCATGAAGTCTCCCGGCTGGTTCCGGCGCTTTCCCTCAGCAGCGGGGTTGTCCTCGCCGTTCTCACTCTCCTGCTGGTCTGGGTCGGCGTTTACCCCGCAACCCTCCTCAACATCATTCACAGTACCGTCGCCGGCATCCTATAAAGCTCCATAGCGTAGACGCCGGTCTTTCGGCGTTTCCTTCCAGGGCAGGCTCCGCTCCAGAGAAATTTGATAAGTGGGTGTCCTCAGTTGTAGCGGCGTGGTCCGCACTATCGTTTGGTCAGGTTGTAATAGCGAGCGAGGGCGTAGAGAGGGAAGCTGATGCGATACAGGTGATACTTCAGGTAAAACACTTGCGGGAAGCCGGTGCCCGTCCACTGATCTTCATCCCAGGAGCCGTCGGCGTTCTGACGATCCACAAGGTAGTGAGCGGCGCGCTGGATCGCAGAGTCTGAGGGAGCGCCTGCGGTAAGCAAGCCGATCATCCCCCACGCGGTTTGCGAGGCCGTACTCTCACCCTTTCCCTTCAGCGACGGATCGTCGTAGGAAGCGATGGATTCGCCAAAGCCGCCATCACGATTCTGGACGCTGCGCAGCCAAGCCGCGGCCCGCTGCGCGAATTCTTCCTTTTGAAGCCCGACGGTTTCGAGCGCCCTCAACACACCGCTGGTTCCGTAAATATAGTTGACCCCCCAGCGGCCGTACCAGGCGCCTTCGGGAGTCTGTTGGCGCTTGAGATATTCGACCGCCTTCCTGACCGCGCGCTGTGAAGGGCTCATCCCGAAACGGCCCAGGCACTCGAGCGCGCGAGCGGTGAGATCGGGAGTTGAGGGGTCGATCATGGCGTTGTGGTCGGCAAACGGAACGCGAGTGAGCAGGGAATGGGTGTTGTTCTTATCGAAAGCGCCCCAGCCGCCGTCGCGGTTTTGCATACTAAGGACCCACTCCAATCCCTTTTCCAGCGCCGCCTGATGGCGCGCGCCATCGGGGTATGAGACGTTTTGAAGAGACATCAGCACGAACGCGGAATCATCCACGTCGGGATAAAAGTCATTACGAAATTCGAAGGCCCAGCCCGCCGGACAGGCGCCGGGATTTTTCACCTGCCAGTCGCCGGACCCCATCACCTGCTTTTCAAGCAGCCACCGCGCGGCGAGAACGAGCGCGGGATGATCGGGCGGCGTGTTGGCTTCTTCGAGCGCCGCCATCGCCAGCGCAGTATCCCAGACAGGCGGCAGGCACGGTTGAATCCGGATGGAATCGTCTTCTTCAATTTCGAACTCGCTTAGATAACCGCGCTCGCGGGCCGTGAGCGGATGATCTGGCGGATAGCCCAGGGCGATCAGAGCCAGAACGGAGTTGAGCATGGCCGGGTAAATGGCCGCCAACCCGTCGCTCCGTTCGAGGTGATCGAGCAGCCAGTGGCGCGACCGGGCGAGAGCGGCGCGGCGCGGCGGTTTCCACGGAAGCGCCTCATAAGCCTTGAAGACGCGGTCCGCAAGAATGAAAAAATTGTGCCACGAAACAATCTGCCGGTCCCATTTGAGCGCCGGGATTTTACGCCTGGGATCTTTCCAAAGTTCATCCACCCCGGCGCTTTCCGGCAGGCGCCAGTTGGGCCGCAGCGCAAAAAGGATGGTGAGTGGAACCACAATTCCGCGCGTCCAGGAAGACATTTCGTAAAGATTTACGAAAAACCACCTGGGCAGCAGGATCAGCTCCGGCGGCATGGCTGGAACCTTATCCCATGCCACCTTGCCCGCAAGCGCGAAATAGAAGCGGACGTAAGAGTTGGTTTTTTCGAGACCGCCAAGCTCGAGCGCCGTCCGCCGCGCCGCCGCCATATGCGGCGCTTCTGGTGAATCTCCCGCCAGTTTCAAGGCGAAATAACCCTTGACGGTAGCGTTCAGCTCCGGGGGACCACCGGCGTAGATGTTCCAGCCACCGCCCGCGAGTTGCTCGCGCCGGAGGGTATGGGCAAGCTTGGCGGTGTGCGCGGCGGATGATGTTCCGGTGAGGTGAAGGGCAAAAATGTAGTCGGATTCGAGTGTGGAGTCGGCTTCAAGCTCGCCAATCCAGTATCCGGGGTCTTTTTGCAGCGAAAGCAGGTAGTCGGTCGCGCGGCTGACCGCTTCTTTAAGACAGTCGCTCCAAGCGCGGCGGTCAGCCGGTCTTTGCTCCCTAGTGGTCCCAGTTTCTGGCCGCTTGAGTTGGGTCTTGGTCGCTTCTTGTGCCATCTGCCTCCAAAAGCCAGTGATCGGAAGTTCGCTTCATGCGCGCAGTTCGGCCGGCAGGGCAAAACGGACGTCTTCTTCGATGACGTTTACATCTTCAATTCTCGTATATCCTTTGTTTCGTAAAAACGACACAACCTCCGAAACCAGAACTTCGGGCGTCGAAGCCCCGGCGGTAACCCCAATCCGGCGGTGGCCTTCGAGCCACTCCGGCTGGATTTCGCCCGCGTGGTTCACCAGATACGCCTTCGCCCCGGCGTGCTCGGACACTTCAACCAGGCGGTTCGAATTCGAGCTGTTGTGCGCGCCCACCACCAGAAACAGGTCAATGCCCCCGGCAACCGATTTCACCGCGCTCTGGCGGTTCTGCGTGGCGTAACAAATGTCTTCGCCGGGAGGCGAGACAATTTCGGGGAACCGTTCCTTGAGTTTCGCCACGATTTCCGCCGTGTCGTCAACGCTCAGAGTCGTCTGCGTGAGATAAGCGATGCGATGGGGATCAACGCCTTCGAGCGCCTGCACGTCGTCCACCCCGGTGATCAATTGCACGCTGCCCGGCGCCTCACCCAGGGTGCCAATCACTTCGTCGTGGTCGCGGTGCCCAACCAGCACCACCGTATAACCCTCGCGGACGTAGCGAATCAGTTCGAGATGCACCTTAGTCACCAGAGGGCAGGTGGCGTCAATCACGTGCAGGCGGCGCTCGCGGGCTCTTTCGCGCACGGCGGGCGATACACCGTGGGCGCTGAAGATCACGACGGAGTCTTCCGGAACCTCGTCCAACTCCTCAACAAAGACCGCTCCCTGTTCCGTAAGCTCGTCCACAACATAGCGGTTGTGAACTATTTCTTTGCGCACGTAAACGGGCCGGCCGAGCTTTTCGAGCGCGATCCGCACAATGTCGATGGCCCGGACCACTCCGGCGCAGAAACCACGCGGGCGGAGGAGCAAAAGGGTTCCCGGCTCGTTGCCGCTTAACGTATTCTTAGATTCTTCAATCATGGGCTTTCTAATACCGCCCCCTCATTGTACCACACGTTTCCTCGCGCCCCGGGGCCGCGCCCAGACGCCGCCCTCATTCCCATCGTAAGACGCAGGGGCCTTTAAAGTCAATGGGTTGTGGACTTTTGTAGTGTCTCAGTTTGATGTAGAGGCGGCTTTATGCCGCCACAATATGGCGGGGTAAACCCGCCGCTACACCCGAAACTGCGATACTACCCGGATTTTGCCCTTGGGTGTGGATAAGTTTGCTTTTTTGTAGCCGCGGGGATTGCCCTAATTCACGCGCCGGGCCGAACCGCAAAACCCGTCCCATTTATCCCGTTTGTCTCAAAAGTCTCAAAGTCGTGTGATAAGCTCTGGAATACAACGGCTTGCCGCCGTCGGTTTTTGTAGCGCAGAGTTTTGCCTTTAAAACTCTGCGGCTTTTCTAATTTTGGATTTTCGATTTGCGATTTTAGAAGGGGCCGGCGTTGTTTCGTAGGTGCGTTGCTTGCTGCGCCCCCTGTTCCTCGGTGGAGGAGCGGCTGTAGCGACGGCCTCTGGCCGCCGGTCTTTATTTTTCAAGTGATTCGGCGGCGGGGGCGCCGCCGCTGCAGCGCCGCGCTACCGCGCTCGAAATAGCCTAGCGCCATGTAAGCCGCTTAGTTTCATGGAGTAACGCGGCAGTCCAGCGGCTGGTTGGGGAAGAGTCCGGCGGCGGTCACGCGCTTTAGGTTGCATAATCGGCCCCGAATTGAAAAAGATATAACGATGCATCTTATTGATAATAACAATTATCATAGAAACTCATCTCCACGGCGCGACGGCGAGAGAGGAAAAACGGCCCCCAAAAGGATTGTTTTTGTTTTTTTAAGCTATTGAAAATAAAGAGTCGAAACCGGAACCAACCGGAACCAACCGGACTCTAATATTCTAGTAAATCGGTACAACACATTTAATATGAAATAGATAGGCGAATGGATGGGCAAGCCGGAGGCATGTGCAACAAAATAAAGGCGATCACGGCTTCAGTCCGCCTTGCTCCGGTTCGCAACGCTGTTTTTGGCGCAAGGGTTCGTATTTCAAATTGCGATTGAGCCGCATTGCAGGCCCGGTGTCCTCACCGGCGAGCGGCGCTTGAGGCAAACGCATATGTTCCTGAACCAATTTGGTAAACCGCGGCTCCGCGATCCATCCGCAGAAAGCGCACGCCGCTTGCCGATCCGGCAGGGCGCCCGCCTTCGCTGACAGAAGCCGCATCCCTGGCGGACACATAGACGGTCGCCGTGGTGTTTGGCGGCACGGTCACACGAAGCTGGAACCGTCCGCCTTGGAGAGACCAATGGCTCGCAATGACGCCGCGAATCGAACGGAAGCTGGCTTCCGCCCAAGTAATATGCCCAACCGGTTGCGGCTTGATGACAATGTTGCTGAAGCCGGTCGCGCCCGGCGCCATGCTGATTCCCACCAGGCCTCGATAGAACCATTCATCGAGCTGTCCAAGCATAAAGTGATTCTGAGAGGCGAGCGGATTCGCGTCCCAGGCTTCGGTGAGAGTGGTCGCGCCCTGCTTGAGGATATAACCGTAGCCGGGGCGGTTGGTTTGCGATTCAATATCGTAAATGACGTCAGAGCGTCCCGCATCCGCCAAGGCCAGCAGCAAGTAGCGGTGGCCAATCTCGCCCGTGGTCATTTTGTTTCCGTGGGCGCGAACGTCGTTGATAATGTTTGCCAGCAGGGCAGGCCCGGTTCCCGGCGGCTCCATGCCCAACACCAGCGGCATGGCGTCAGAGGTCTGGCTGCCCGTCGCGTAGCTGTCTGTCGCAGCATGGAAGAATTTATGATTGAATGCGGACTTCACTTCGCCGGCGAGAGCCGCGTATTTTGCGGCATCGTCTGTTTTGCCAAGCAGCGCCGCCATTTTTTGCAGCAGAACCAGGTCGTGATAATAAACGGTGGTCGCGGTCACGGCTACGGGCGTGAGCTGCGCGTAACCAGGCGGCTTCGGGCCGAGGTCGTACCAATCGCCAAGGCCGTAAGACAAAATATGCCCGTGGGCTTTGCGGGTCAGATAGTCCGCGTACTTCTTGAAGCCGTTGTAATTCCGCTGGAGAGCCGCCGAATCTCCATACCAGCGGTAAAGGTCCCAGGCCGCGGTCAGGTACGTGCTGCCCCACTCGGGCGAATCGCGGTAGCCGCCGGAGAAGACGGTGTACTCGGGCGCCGTGTCAGGGACCATTCCGTCCGCCAGTTGAGCGTCGCGCATGTCGCGTTCGACCTTGCTAAAGAGCGTAGAGACATCGAAGTTGTACATGATCGACGGCCCCATAAAATCGTCCTCTTCAAGCCATCCGAGCTTTTCGCGGTGCGGACAATCCGTCATGATGCTCTGCATGTTGCTTTCAATGGCGGCCTTGATGATGGAGTGAATGCGGTTGAACAGCGGGTCTGAGCTTGAAAATGCGCCTGCATTCGAAGCCGACGAGTGTACGAACTGGCCTTCGACGGCAAGCAGAAGCGGCTTGTTCTTTATTTGGCGGGGATCGCGCGTCGCGCCATGAATCTCGAGATAGCGAAAGCCATAATAGCTGAATCGAGGATGCCACGTTTCATCGCCGCCGCCTTTTAACGTGTAACGGAAGAACTCCGGCTGGCCTGAGCTTCTTTGCGTCACCAAATCGTGGCTGTCGAGAAGCTCGCCCGGAATGATCTTCACTACCGCGCCGCGTGGCCCTCGGACGGTGATCTGCGGCCAGCCCGAAAAGTTTTGCCCAAGATCGTAGACATAAACGCCGGGCTGTGGCTGCGTGATCCGAATAGGTTTGTAGACGCGCATCACGCGAACCGGCGGAATGTTTTGCGGAACCAGCTTTCCACCGGGCCCCGCTAGGACCGTAGTGTGCGGGAGTTTGGTTTCGTCGAGGCCGGGCATGTCCCAGCCTGGAACCTCGCGGCGGGCGTCATAATCCTCGCCGCCGTAGATGGAGTTGAACGTGATGGGCGAGGGCACAACGCGCCAGGAGCCGTCCGTGACCACTGTCTGTGTACTGCCGTCATTGTAGGTAATTTCCAACTGAAGAATAACCTTCGGCGGCCCGAACGAGCCTACAAACTTGACGTACCGTTTGCCTGGCGCTACGTTGTAAATGCCGTTGCCGAGCATCACTCCGAGCGCATTTGGACCGCCCCGCAGCAGTTTGGTGACGTCGTAGGCGCCGTAGAGACAAGTCTTACGATAATTGGTCCAGCCAGGTTTGAGAACATCATTACCCACTTTGCGACCGTTGAGATGAAGTTCAAACAAACCCAGCCCGGAAATGTAAACCTCCGCCCGCTTCACCTTCTTTGAAACCCGGAACCCGTGACGAAACATGGGAGCGGCGAGGGTTTGGCTGGCTGCTTTATCCAATCCAATCCACTGCGCTTTCCAGTCGGAAGGGTTGAGCAATCCCATTTGCCACCAAGCCACAGCGCTCCAAGAGGAGGGGCGGCTTTGCTTATCCCATACCCGGACTTTCCAATAGCAGATCTCGCGCGAGGCGATGGGCTTCCCGTGATATGGAATCTGGATGGTTTGCGCCGTATCAACCTTTCCGCTGTCCCAGAGGTCGCCCAGATTACCCTCCAATTTTGCTTTGCTGCTGGCCACGAGAATCTGGTAGGCCGTTTGCCGCTCGGCCCGCTGATTAGACGCAAGCGTCCATCCGAGATGCGGAGGAAAAGCATCGATGGCGAGCGGGTTAGCCTGGTACTGGCAGCGCAAGTCCGTTGGCCGGAGGGCGCCAGCCGGCGCCGCTGCGGAAGCGCCGCCGCTGCTCACGGCGGCCAGCAAAAATCCGCACAGAACTGTAATTATTTTTACAATCTTCATAAGCTTGACTGCTCTCCGGGTCTTTCATCCTACAAGCTGTACCGGCTAACGCAAAGCGAAATGCGTCTTCGACTTTATGTTCCACCATGCGGAATCAGGCCGAGGTTGTCCCGAAGTAAGTATCCGCCGGCCGGCTGCCGCGCAGCGCAACTGGCGGCGAAACGGTTTTATGCCATCGCGCATCGAATCGCCCTAACGGGGTATATTGGGAAGGTCGAAAGCTGAACAGGGAGTTGCAATCGCATGATGAAAGATCCGGTCTGCGGAATGCAAGTTGACCAGCAGAAGGCCGCGCGAAGCGAGCGCGAAGGGCAAACCTACTATTTCTGCGGCGTTGGGTGCCTGAATAAATTCAAAGCGGAGCCGGAAAAATATGTTCGGGCGGCCGGCTCCGCCACTCAAAGCATGGTTAACATTGCCTCCCACGAACATCCTGAATCCATTAATGCGCCTGCGGCAGAGAGCGGAGGAACTTTATCAGACGGCTACACGTGTCCCATGCACCCTGAAGTCGTGCGCTCGGGGCCGGGCGCGTGCCCGATTTGCGGCATGGCGCTTGAGCCGCGCACGGCGAGAGCGAAGGAGCCGGAAAATCGTGAGCTTCGAGATATGACGCGGCGCTTTTGGGCGAGCCTCATCCTGACGGCGCCGGTGATGTTTTTGGGCATGGCTGGGATGGCCTTGCCGTTTCGTTGGCCGGCCCCGGTGATCAACTGGATTGAGCTTGTGCCCGCGACTTTTGTTGTCGTCTGGGGCGGATGGCCGTTCTTCGAGCGCGGCTGCGCGTCGGTGGTGAATCGCAAGCTCAATATGTTCACCCTGATCGCGCTGGGCACAGGCACGGCCTATGGTTACAGCCTCATCGCCACGGCTTTACCCGGAACGCTGAGCAGCGCATTCAGAGACTCGCACGGCGCCGTAGAGGTTTACTTTGAAGCGGCGGCGGCGATTACAACGCTGGTCTTGCTGGGGCAGGTTCTGGAACTGCGGGCACGCAGCCGGACGTCGGAAGCGTTACGCCAGCTACTTGGACTGGCGCCGAAAACCGCCCGCCGTATCAGCGAAAACGGCGCCGAATTGGATGCGCCGCTCGAAGAGGTTCGACCAGGGGACCGGTTGCGGGTAAGACCCGGTGAAAAAGTTCCAGTCGATGGATTTGTAACTGAAGGAACAAGCGCCATCGATGAGTCCATGGTGACAGGTGAGCCGATGCCGGCCGCGAAGTCCCCGGGCGAACGCGTGACGGGAGGCACGGTGAACGGGGCGGGCAGTTTCGTGATGCGCGCCGAGCGCGTCGGAAGCGACACGCTGCTGGCGCAAATTGTGCGCCTGGTTGGCGAAGCCCAGCGCAGCCGCGCCCCGGTCCAGCGGCTGGCGGATCGTGTGGCCAGTTACTTCGTCCCGGCGGTGGTTGCGTCTGCTCTCGGCGCCTTCGCGGTGTGGGCGCTCGCGGGTCCCGAGCCGCGCCTGGCTCATGCGGTCGTCAACGCGGTGGCCGTGCTCATCATTGCGTGTCCGTGCGCGCTCGGACTCGCCACGCCGATGTCCATTATGGTGGGGACGGGCAGGGGAGCGACGGCGGGCGTGCTGATCCGCAACGCCGGAGTCCTTGAGACGCTCGAGAAGGTGGATACGCTGGTTCTCGACAAGACGGGCACGTTGACCGCGGGCAAGCCGCAACTGACGGCGGTCTCGCTTGCGCCCGGCGAGCGCGAGACGGAAGTGTTGCGAGCGATTGCGAGTTTGGAGCAGGGAAGCGAGCACCCTTTGGCGGCGGCGTTCGCCCATTGGGCCAGGGAAAACAGTATTCCTCTGGCAAGGCCGCAGACCTTCCGCGCGGTTGCTGGAATGGGGGTTGCAGGCAGCGTTGAGGGCCACGCCATCGTAGTGGGAACCGAAAGCTTGCTTCGTGAGTCTTCAATTGACCCTGGACCGCTGGCTGGCATGGCGCAGAACCTTCGCTCGAATGGTCAAAGCGTGTTCTTGGCGGCCATCGACGGCCGTCCGGTCGCGGCGCTCGGCGTGGCCGATCCGATTAAGAGCTCCACGCCGGAAGCACTCGCCGCCCTGCACAGGGAGGGAATCGAAATTATTATGCTCACCGGGGACCGGCGACCCACGGCTGAAGCGGTGGCTCGCAAGCTCGGCATTGACCGGGTTGAGGCTGAAATTCTTCCCAGCCAAAAGAGCGAATATGTAAAAGACCTGCAAAAGGCGGGGCACGTCGTGGCAATGGCTGGCGACGGCGTCAACGACGCTCCCGCGCTCGCCCAAGCCGACGTGGGTATCGCTATGGGGACAGGCGCCGATATCGCTATGGAGAGCGCCGGCGTGACCCTGGTGAAAGGCGACCTGCGCGCCATCCTACGCGCCCGCCGCTTGAGCCAGGGAACGATGCGCAACATTCGCCAGAACTTATTCTTCGCGTTCGTCTACAACGTTTTTGGTATCCCGATCGCTGCGGGGGTGCTCTATCCGTTTTTCGGAATCTTGCTGAGCCCCATCATCGCCAGCGCCGCAATGACCTTTAGTTCGGTTTCAGTGATTACGAACGCTTTGCGGCTTCGGCGTCTGAAATTGTAGCGGCTGGTGATCGTAGAGCAATTGCCACTAGCCGGATTCGGAGCGACAAACGGCGCGCAAGCGCGGCAAGCAGCTCAAAGGATAGCTAAAGTTATTTGTCGCATTATCAATTCAACTTGCACATAACACAATATGTTATATGCTAACTCACCTCAAGAACCCGCCTGAGTGTCCCAGCAGTTCGCTAAGATTTATAAGTTAACATAATATGCCTTATCGGACGTTGTGCCATGACTGGAACTTACCAAACTGGTTAAACCCTGTCAAGAGAAAAATGCGGCGGGGAGTAAAATATTTTGGCGGGCGCTGGAAGGCGAAGGTGGGGCGAAAGTAAAGTATTTTCAGGCTCTTCTAAAGCAGCCCATAAAATAAAGGCCGCCCGTCTGGCGGCTTTATTTTATGTGGGCCTGCGGCCTACTGCAAGAAGAAAAACACTACCACCCATTGTGGTGTCATCGGCAGACACCACAACCTATAGACATACACCACTACCTAGTGTGGTTACGCGGCAATAAACCACACTAGGTAGTGTTTGCGACTTGACATTATCCGCTCTTTTCCACCATTCTCCCAACTGCGAGGCTGTCAGTGATAGACCCCCGGCGCGGCGGCGTACCCTCCATTCGCCGCCACGCCGTAATTCAGCGAGGTGCACATGGCGATTCAAATTAAACCGATGGCTCAGATTGTTCAGAAGTGGCAAACCCGCGCGGGCGCAGCGGGCGCTGCCTACGTCAGCGGCGTACAAAATCCGCGCCGCCCGCAAGGTCAGGCGGCAGCGGCAGCGGCGCAAAGCTGGGCCACAGGCGTACAGCAAGCGGTTACAGACAACCGTTTCGCCACGCGCGTGCTGGCAGCGCAGGATAAGTACACCGCCAACGCAACCAGCAAGGGCGCGGCGCGCTACCCGGACGGCATTTCACGCGGCGGTCCTAACTTCAGCGCCGGACTCACCCCTTACCTTACCGTCATCAGCAACCTCAATCTTCCGCCCCGGATGCCGAAAGGCGATCCCTCGAACGTTCAGCGCGTGGCGGCGATTGATGCGGCATTGCGCGCGGCAAAGCTCGCCAGCGGCAAGTAGTTATCTATCTCACGTTTCACATTTGTTTAAGGTGTCGCGTGCGTCTTATTGTAATCATCACGGTGCTTCTCTTCGCGTTAACCCTTCGGGGCGGCGCGCAAGCCACCAGCCCCAGCTTCTACACCGGGCACATCATGGTGGGTCCGAATCAGACTTCGGCAACCCTAACTTTCCCAGTACCCTACAGCAACGGTGAGGATTGCGCCGGCGCGCCCTATTCCGACCTTTCCGGCGCGCGATGGTGGCTGAATATCGAACTGGGAAGTGTGACGGTCAACGTTTCCAAGCCGCCGCAAGAGGCGGAGTATTTCGGCGTCATCTGCAACGGTTCGTAATCGATAAGGAGAATTCTCATGGGTTCAGGAATGGACACAGTTTCAGGTTTTGTCACCGCGCCCGGCGCTACTTTCACGCCTTGGACGATGGCGGCGGGCGATTCGCTTACCGTCCGCAACTCGAACCCCGCGAAGCGGAGTTTCCTGCTCGATATGTGGGGTTGGAACAACACGGCGGGCACGCTCAGGCTACGGTCTCCCAAGCTGCATGACAACGTGCAGGGTATCCGCGAATCAGTTCTGTCGAACGATGTGGAAGCGGAATTTGGTCTGGCGATCAGCCAGACTCTCTATCCGCAAGATACGCTGATTGCCGAGCAAACCGGCTCCGCCACGGCGGGACAAATCGAAACCGGCTCGCTACTGGTCTGGTACGAAGACCTGCCCGGCGTCGCGGGGCGCTTCCTTGCCCCTGCCGATGTCACTAAGCGCATCGTGAACATTTTCACCAATGAGGTGCAGATTACGCCCGGCGCGGGCGGCGGCTACCAAGGTCAGCAAGCGTTCAACTCGCTGTTCGACTTGACGCAAGCCAACACCGACTATGCCCTCCTCGGCTTCGTCGTTTCGGCGCGCTGCGCTACGGTCTCGCTGCGCGGCCCGGACACCGGCAACCTCCGCGTCTCTGGACCCGGCGAACCGACGAAGCGCGACATCACAAACAACTGGTTTTGGAAGCTCTCGATGGCGACGGCGATCCCGCTGATTCCCGTCATCAACTCAGCCAACAAAGCCGGTACGTTTATCGACATCGTAGCCAATCAGACAGCCACGGCGGTCACGGTAGACTTGGTGATGGCTCAATTGTCACCTGCGGCTTAATTGTTTCGATGCCAGACAGCGGCGCCGGGAACCGCCACGCTTAACCCGTGCGGCAACCCGGCGCCTCCCTCCATTGCACGGGTCTCATGTCGATCCCCCCTACCACAACCCCGCCAGTCGCGCTGGATCAATCAGCCACCGCGCAACCTGGACCGTTTGAGGTTTCCCCCGCGCAAGGCGGCGCTCAGATTGCATTCCTGCGCCGTGGCGTCCAGCCTCCCTCCAACGTCTACATCGTTCAGGATGATTTAATCCTGGTCTCAATTGTGAACTCTGTAGCAGGGCTTGAGGTGGACATCCAAGGCCGGATTCTTGAGCCAAGCGGACGCATTATCCCGTTTTCGCAAGCCCTGTTTCCCCCGGCAGACGGCGCGGTACATAATTATTCCGTGGGTCTGGCCGAGGGCTTTCTGCTCACCGCGGTAGCGTCAACGCCATCCGCTGTGGTGTTGCGCGGCCAAGTTTATGTGTCGCTGGCGATTGGGCGCATCCAGGCGTCTATCCCGTTAACCTTGGCGCTGCTTGCCTCGGACTACATTACGCAGGGCAGCTTAGTGGGCTGGCCCAACGGTCACATCTCACCGCCGCAAGTTGGTCCAGGGTTCACGAATGTAATTAGCACTTCATCGCCTCCGCTGAGTGTGAATGGAAGCTTTACTGTGCCAGCCGGGCAAGTGTGGCGAGTCCTCGCGGCGGACATTGCTCTGACAGCAGCAGGCGTGGCGCCGAATTGTCAACCGGCGTATACCGTAAGCTCGACTCTGGGCGAGGTGTTCGGCTACGTTGCAACCGCATCTATTGCGCCGAGCACTTCATATTTCGCGGCCTTCGTAAGAGGGCTTGGGTTTGAGCAGGCAGCCCTCCAGGGTCAGTTTGTAGCGTTGCCGTTGCCAGACATCCCGCTTCAGCCGGGATGGAACATTACTTTCAACCAGTACCACGGCGGCACGAGCGCCCCGGTGCCCAGCGCGGCAGACATTGTAATCGAGCAACTGCTACTTTACTGAAGAGAGAGCGTAGACATATGGCAATTCAAAAATCAATGGACGTGGCGTATATAGCGGCTCCGCTCGCTGTGCCCGGCGCTATGCTCACCACCCTGATTACCAGCCCGGAGGTGGCGGCGCCGCTTCCCGTCTCGCGCATCAAGGTGTCATGCAGCTTCATGTATCAGTCGGGCGCGGGCACAACTGCGGTGCATGTGGAGGTGAACCGTGGCACAGATGAGATCGGGCTGCTTGTCTATAGCTTCGATTTTATCCAGGCGGCGCCGCCCGGCCCGACTTTTGCGCCGGTTGCATTCTCATTTTTGGACCAGCAGGAGAATGTCGACTTCGTTCAGTACACGCTTTCCATCTACGCGAACAGCGCATCGGCGCCGGGATCGGCTGAGGCTACCATGATCTCAGTCGAGACGTTTTAGGCCATGTTTCCGCCCGCGCCCAACCCCGGCTGGGTCCAGGCATCAGACGCGCGGAGCGCCTTTATCCGCGCCACGGGCTTCAATCTGGCAAGAACGACCCACTGGCGCTACATCCAGAACGGCAGCATCCCGGCCGTGAAGTTTTTTGGACGCTGGTACGTGAGTCAGAACACGCTCGATAAGATGATTGAGACGTTTAAGATCGGGGAAGGAGTCGAGAGTGTACGACCGGATGGAAGCGGTAGCTGACGCCATTATGAGCTTCGAAGGCTGGTACGCGGGTTCGCGCTCGAATCGCAACCGCAACCCCGGCAACCTGCGGAATACCTCGCTTCCGCACACGCTAGACCCCGATCAATACGCGGTATTCAAGGAGTTTATCGGCGGCTATAACGCCCTCATGCGCGACTTGCGCGACAAGTTTCTTGGGTACACCAAAACGGGGCTGGGTCCGGAATCGACATTACTCGACTTATTCGAGAAGTACGCGCCCGCGGATGATGCGAACGCCCCGGTCATTTACGCCAGCTTTGTTGCTCAGTGGATTTCCAGGGCGCTGGGCGAGCATTTCACGATGGCGAGCAAGCTGAAAGAAATCTGGCCGGAAGATGCGGTTGATTTAAGCGACATACAAGAAGAGTAGGCGCTTTTCAGATCTGTGATTTCAAATTTGAGATTATGGGAGTCTTTGCCCAACCTGTTCCCACCAACGTGCTGGTTTACCAGCCCGGCCAACACGGGTACGCTTCGCTGGCGGCTACCATGCTTGCCGGGCTGGGTGACAAGTCAGACACATTCGACAGCGATCTTTCCGTCACCGTGCAATCGCTCGCACAGCATGACTCGGTTGAAGCGGCTTCAGACCAGGCGTTCAGCGACTTCGCCAGCGCCGCCAGCGCCTTTGTGGATAGTGGGATTGATGACCTCGCCTCCGACCTGGGCGCGTTTCTCGGCCTCTTCGGCCCCGCCATCAATGCGGTTAATGGGGCGAACCAGGCGCTGCAAAATCCATTCCAGATGCCCGCCGCGCCGTCATCCGTGGCGATTCCAGACTTCAATGTCAGCACGGGCATTCCCGCGCCCATCCCCCCGGTCAATCCGCCTCAGTCTGGTCCGCCCGATCATCCGCCCAGTCCGCCGCCGCCGCCCATCAACATCGGACCTGGACAAGGCGAACCTTACCCGACGTGCACCTATCTTGCGCCCGCCAGCAACCCCGGCTGTGGCGGCAATGGCAACGATGAACCTTGCATCGATATTTGGGGGTTGCCCATTGGGTGCGGCGGCCAGCAACAATCTTGCATCCCCGGAAGTTACGAAGGCAGCGGGATGCCGCCACTACCATTCTGCCCATGAGGTGATTATGTCAAGCTCGCCCGCTATCCCGCTCGGACCTACGCCAGACCTGCAAATCAATAACGTTCAGGTGCGCGAACAGCCCGTCTTTTCGCCCTCCGGGGCGATTGGAAGGAACACGGTAGTCACCTTCTTTGTGGGCGCGCACGGTCCGTTCACCTTGAACTATCCGCCAGCGCAGTTCACCCCGGAAAAAGTGCGCGCGGACATGGATCATCAAGCGGTTGAACTCCGCCGCCTTCTAACGGGGATGTGAATCTCATGGGTCTACTTGATCTTATCGGTCTGTTCGGTAGCTCGGTCGGCGCGCAACTGGTGAACATCGGCAAGATCATCTCCGTTGTGGTCAACGGCGCCCTTGCCCTCATCGGCTCGCTCGAATCCGTCCTGCAAACCGTCATCAACGTCATCAAAGGCACAATCGACAAGATCACCTCTGCGCTCATCGACATTTGGAATGAGCTATTTCAGAAGTGGCTGGTGAAGCTCATCACCGTCATCCGCAACATCCGGGATAAGATTCAGCACTGGCTTGCGCCCCTCATCAAACAGATTCAAATTATCCGCCAGCAACAGCAACTCGTTTTCAAGCTGTACATCCAGCCGATCCTCAACTTCATTTCCAGGATGCGGCAGGCGCTCCTCATTCTCCGCCTCTTTCACTTGAAGTTTGCCCAGCAGCTTGACCAAGATTTAGCAACCATCGAGGGGAAAATCGGCCAAGCGGTTATCGACATGCGCGGGCAACTGAACCAAATCCTTGGCTACATCAACATCATCCTCGACCCGTTCGGCAACCTACAGTACGGCCTGTACATCAAGACCGCGCTGTCGTCTATTGGGGCGCTGTTCAACGCCCTTCACGCGGCGCAAGACTTGCCGCTCGGCGCTAAGGACCAAGCCCAGCAATCCATCGATGCTCACAGCCTGGACGCGAAGAGCGTTCAAGCTACCGTGGAACTCAGCGCACAAACGGGCCTTCAGCCGTCGTACAAAGCGGACATGCAGGCGGTCTATCAAGAGCTTGAGAGCATGGGCTACCCGGCCTTGCCCGTGTGATACTGCCTTGCGCGGGCTGGGAGCGGGCGCGCCGGGCTGTAGAGTCCCCGGCGCGCCCCTTTCAAATCTCCAATCTCAAATGTTAAATTAGTTGGCTATGGGCAACCCACTCACAGGCGGCGGAAACGGCGAAGGCGGCGGTCCCCCGCCCGACATCCCGGTAGCGAATTTCGCCACACAAGCAGCGCAAACGACTGCGGGCATGAAAGCCGCGGGCTGGTTTGCGAAGCTCGTTGCCGCGCTCGCTACATGGATGATGCCCGCGCTCACCACGTACATCACAGCGTTGCTCAGTGTACTCGACAGCGTGATGGCGCTAGGCACAAACCTCCTAACCTCTTCGCAAGGCATGAACTCGCCCGGATTCTTTCAGCTCACGGCAGCGATGATAGAGGACTTGCTCGGCGTCCCAGTTGATTCTGCAAGCATGGAATCCGCCTTCCGGCGCGGCGGGAATATCGCAGGCATGAGGGATGTGGGCGGCAAGCTCTTGGACGTGCTCAATTCCGAATTCGTCACGGGCAACACGCTCTCTCCAGATCAAGGCTTCGCAGCCGCGAAGGCGTTCCTCGGTTTCGTCCTTGCCTTCAGCGTGCGTGAGGCAAACGTGAGTGTCACCACTTCGCTCATCCCGGAAGAGTTTCGCATCCTCGATGGCATCCGGGATTACGGCGTAGACATGGCGCGGAACCTCGGACTTGGCCGTCTCACCCGTCTTATCTTTCAGCCCTTCATCAAAGCCACAGTTCAAGACCCTGTGACCTGGTACTTTAACCAGAAGTACCGGCCGGCGCTCATGCCCGCCTTGGAATCTGTCCGCGCCCACATCCGCGGCGCGATTACAGATGACCAGTTCAAGCAGAACATGGCGTACTGGGGGTTTGCGGACAACCTGGTTCCCGCATTTGAACAAGAGGCGGCGGTCCAGGTGTTCCAGACCGGCTTGTACAATCTGTACAAGTGGGGCCAGATGTCAGAACAGGACGTGATTAAAAACTACCAGCGCAGAGGGATGCTTCTTGCAGATGCACAGATTGAATTTAACGCCGCGCTGTGGGGGGAAGCGGACACCGAGATCAATTCCCTCTTGAGCACGCTCGCTACGCAGCGTGAGGACGGATTCATAGACGCTCCAACCTTCGCGGGCAACGTAGACCTCTTGCCCATCGGCCAGAAACGGAAGGATGCGTTCAAGCAGCTTGTCGGGCAGCGCATCGAAGTCCCGCGCACCATGCTGAGTCTCGTTGAAGTGGAGTCCGCCGTCATCAGCGGTTATTTAGCCATCGATGACTTGTCCAGCTTCCTTCAGCGCAAGGGCTATAGTCCCGATGACGCGGCGGTTTTGATGTTGCAGACGCTCGCTAAGATTGAGACGGATGAAGCGAAGCTGGCGGTCACGCAATTCAAGTATCAGCTTGCGGTAGCCAAAGCGAAGAAGAAGGGTGAACCCATCCCGCCACCGCCGCCCGGCGTTGCCCCTATCGTCTGACCGGGCCCAAGCCGGCCTTTCCCGAATCCCACTGCGCAGCACCCAAAATATCGCGCGCATTTGCCCCAGGATGCGTTTCTAGGCGTCTGCCCTACCCGTAGCACCCCCCGTTTTTCGTCTGTAACCAAAACGTTGGCCAGCACCCTCACCAAAAATGCTTGTGCGCGAGAAAGGGGAGCGCGTAGCTGCAAGCGCGCGCGCTCTCGCGCGCGCCCGACAATAACTTTTTTGGCCCTCCCTCACTTCCCCCAATCCGCCGGCTTCCCATGCGGCTGGCGGCGGTTGACTGTGCGGGCGGTATCGGGCGGAAAGCCTGGACGCGCTGATCTGCCCCTGTGAACGTTTGTAAAACAGACTTTTTAGATATGGCGGGCAGGCTCAGGGCAAGCTGGCGGACAAGTATGGCAAGAATTGAACGGCAGGCGGGCGCGGCGGGCTGGTAATCCCGGACCGCAGGAAGGGGGGTAGCTACGGTCCGGGAAAGCCCCTTCGCGGCTGTCTCTCCGCGATCCGAGGCGTATCAACCATTCCGCCCGCGCGACTGCCATCCTTGCGGCGGCGCGGGGCGGGCGAGCGAAGAAAAGTCAGTAGGCACTTGCTCGAATGAAATACCTGCTTTCAATAGCACGGGCAGCGTGTTGTGTTGCAACCGATTCGTGACAAGAAGAAGTTTTGGCGCGGGCGAACCGGCGTTGTCTTTCAACCAAACCGCCTCATAGGTGACGATCTGGCCTATGGCGCTCGCGCCCGCGCGGTCTTTCACTTCGATGATCGTTGGTTGCTCGGCCTTCCATGCAATCGCGTCAATGCGAAGCTGCGAATTGGCGATGGCTTGCTGGCGAACGTAATCCGGCCACACGGCGCCAGGGTCAACACCCGCGCCGATCCGCACGTTGTAGTCAAACTTGTCGTACTCGGTCTCATGCATGGCGAGCCAGTTTTTGAAAATCAGTATCTCGCGCGGCAGCATCCCCGGAAAAGTAAGCCGGTCCGCTTGCATGATCTTCGCCAGATTGTTAGGTGCGCCCATTCATTGCCCCGCCGCGTAGTCTATTCCGCTAGCCTCGACCATACTGAATTCAACGCCCCGGACCCGTATCCCAACCGTCAGCGCCCAGCCTTCCAGCAACCGGCGTTTGAAATTTCCCTCATACGGTTGCGCGGTCAGCCAGCGCAGCACGTCAGCCTTGCGCGCTGGGTCCATAAGCTCTTCCGGGATGATTCCAGTGGGTGAAATCATGATGGTCATTCCTCAGCGGGGCGAGTCATCCTACGCACTTCCAGCGTCGCATCAATATCCAGGATAAATACGTTGCACTTGCAGCCCACCAAACACTCGCGGCTAACCGCCGCATGGTCGCATTTGTAGTGACCGCACTTGCACATAATCTCGTCGTCAAAAAGGTCATCTATATCACTCATCGTATCCCTCCGATCGGGCTGGTTGCGGTCCGGCGCGGCGCTTCCGCCGCGC
>JBOGJY010000373.1:0-4546 GCA_050745325.1 Terriglobia bacterium | reverse complement strand
CCGTCACAGAAAGCGGCCGGCCCGGCAAGCAAGCTCCCGGGGTTCGATGGATTTGTGAGTGGGATGGCAAGGCCGTATTCGAAGTCGGTTCGGGAAACTACCGGTTTTTCTCACAAATGGGAAAGTGATGTGGCAGCGCGCAAGCATCAAGCGCGGACCCGACCTCGATTGTACTATTGATCTTTACATAATATAGTTCCACTGTTCGGGCTTTTATCGCCTTCTGGAAACAGGCGGGGTTGTTCCGAACTGGAACTATATTATGTAATCCTCTATAGGGACGCAAAATGTCCTTAATCGCCGCCAGGATCTAAAAACAGGATCACGTTGGGTCGAGGAAGCATGTAATTTCCATGCCTCGATCACACCGACGAAGTTTCCGGGTCCAATTCTCACGCGCGCCGAAACCGTGCGCACTCAAACACGCCGGCAGGAAATTTCACGGTCGATGTACGGAACCAGCCGAACTGGGCCGTACCAGCCATCGCGATCAATGTTTTTGAGGATGTGGTGATATTCACCGACGGCACGGCCGTTGGCCGCCGAATTAGCAATCCGAACTTTGATGTGATTCCTGCCCGGACGAAGGTACCTGGTAACTTCAAAGACATACGGAGCCCACGGTCGTGATCCGGCTGGATTTTCATTAACCCATGCTTCAGCGACAACTCCCACCTTTCCGCAATCGAGCAGGACGTGCTCGGCAAGGAGGCTCGAAGGAACTATGACCTCCTTTTCGTAGATCATGCTTCCTGAAAAATGTTCTAGTCCCCGCGTCTTCCATGTCCCCATCGGGAGAGAAGCGGGTCTGGTGGAAAACGCAAAGGGCGATTCGAGATTCTCGCCGGCATTCACGCGCATTGTGACGGTCTTTGCCCCTTTGGGCAAAAGGATCTCAGACTTTGGACTGACCTGCTTTTCATCGACAAAAACCAGCCAAGGCGACTTCATCGTCGGAACTCTTAAGCCTGCCGCGAGAGCAGGAACCGGAAATCTAAGCCACTTGAAGCCAAGCGGAATCTGGGATTGCGGGTCGTTCAGGACTCGCGGCGATGCCAGCAGGCCGTCGATAGGTGTTCCATCCGACCGCTCTACGCGGCAGGTAAAGTTCGGCGCCTTTGGGTTTTCAGGATTGTGAAGAAATTTCAAGATCAGGCTGTTCCAGCCAGAATGCAACTGGGCTGGAACCCGCGCGGCGAAGCCGTCCGTCAAGCGGTTGTACAAAGGGCGGAGCCAGCGGGAATAGACTTTAGATCCGTTTATGAACACCGCCCTGGGACTCGCAGTTCCCAGCATTATCACGGCATCAGTTTCCTCGGGACTGTAGATGTTTGTCTGTGCGAAGACAGTCCCTTCATTTGGTGAAAGCCGCAGGGGCTCGCCGTAGTTGACAATGAAACTGTCGGACGCGTAGGGTCCTCCGTCGAAGTCAACAGTTCCCAGGCTCCAGTTGCCTTCCGGAGGTGCAAAATGATAATCCGCTGCGTTTACCTGGAGCCAGCGAAGCTGCCGATTTTCGATTCCGATGTAAACCGCGTTGTAATCTATCGTCTGCTCCGGCGGGTAGGTTTCTTCGAGTCCATTATCCTCCAGATTTGGAAATGGACCGATTACGTTCCATTCGCGAATGGAGCGATTGATCGGTGAAAACCAGAGGGCTTTCCACTGAAGCCGGTCATCTTTCCGGGCATACCATCGCTCACGCAATCCGAGACCGCGCGGATCATCCACGACAAGAGCGTAAGGCAAAGGGATGGATGATCCTTCAACGTTGACATCCCAGTCTCCGGTAATTTCGAGTGATTTCAGCTCCTGGGGCCTGATAGTGCCATGAAATTGCTGCTGTCCATTGCTGAGAGCTACAACTAGCGGTTGATTGCCTGTAACAACTGCTCGACCGCGAACCCTTATTTCATCATCTTTGACGCTTGCAACATAGAACTCGTCGAGATTTGTGGATTTCAGACTCAGGGATTGCTCTGGCCCGGCGGGATCAAAGACGACATAAGCGGCATCCCAGGGACCCAGTGACAAGCGAACCACCGTCTTTTCACCGACGGACTGGTAGAAAAGAGGGGTTCTTTCCGCGGTGTGCGCGTTCCATCTTTCGGGCCGTCCTTTGGCTCGTAGTTTGAGCATATTGGTGCGTGTCACGTCCGAGTCATTGACAACCCAATAAAGGTGAACATCGTCCTTGATTTTATGAAGAACATAGAGGTGGTTAGTGGGGCCTTCGGTTACTTCGACATCCGGATCGATCACTTGTCTAAGCGCCTCGACCAAGTCGGGGACAGAACGCGGCACAAAATAGGCCCGCCCGCCGCTCGCATTTCGTTTTAGTCTATAAGACTCCATTGTCGGCTGTGTATCAAAGGTTTCCTCCCAGATAGCTTTCAAGGCCTGGTCGTCCCGCCCCGATTCTACTGAGGTGGTTGGAAGGCGTCGGAGAGCAATCACGGTGCCGCCTGACTTGAAATAATCGCGTACCCGCTCTGCAGTGGCGCGGCGCGTCGTTGACCTGGGAGGAAGAATCAGCGCGCTGAATTCCGAATCTGAAATCCGCATCTGATTACCCTCGATGCGTGCTTGGTTTATATAATGGTCATCGGCCACTTTGAAATCTAGGCGTTCCTCTGTCAGTTGCAGTTTGAGCTGGGCGTACTGTTCATTCGTGTCGACCGCATCCTCACTCCAGGAAGAGGTCTCCAGAATGTGGTCCATGTTCTCGCTGCGGAAGGCCGGAGCCGATTCCCCCCAAATAGACACTTGTGGATAGAGGACAACAATATCTGCGACGTGATGGCTTTGCTGGTTGATAAAGCTGATGCGTCGCATCAAGTCGGCGTATGCGCGAAACCATGGTAAATAAGGCTGACTACGAAACCAGTCTGGAGGGAAATTGATCCGCGACAAGTCATAGTCAAAAGCATGGGGGATAAATTCACCAATATTCCATGCTCCCAGGCAGTTTGACACCCTCTTCATTGCTTCAGGGCTTAAATAAGAATCTTCTCCTTGAACGCCCTGGTTTTCACACACCACGTGTCTGCCTTCGAAGTCCGCCACGGAAGCATTCTCTTTGAGCCACACCGACTGCCTTCCCCACTCGACTAAGGTGTCGCACGCGGGGTTGGACATTGAGCGCAGGATACGGAAGAAATCGCCCTGTTCCGAAGGTCCAAAGAATAAGGACTCCTCCCAGACGTGGCCGGCATGCTCGATGTTATGTTGATGACACCAATCAGTCACTTGTTTGAAGAAGTTGTCGGAATAGAGCTCGCTGACCGTGTCTAACAGGTCGCACCGGACCTTTTCTGTTTTGGAGCCGATGTCATAAGTGAGCGCCGGGAGGAAGGGCTCGAGCGCATAACCCGCTTTGCGGCGATAGGTGTCAAGCAATGCGGGGGTCCATGGCAATTTGGCGCCATAATCGCCTTCGTGGTCTGCAAAAGTGGCCGGCATGGCATTGCCGAAATATTCTCCGTATCGGCGATGGAACTCCTCGTAATAGATCTCAATGAATTTTGCGATTGCGTCGTGACTCATCAGATCAACGGTTCCGTGGTCCGGCTGGCCAATCGCCGCTTCCAATCCATAGGTGAACAGAACCCAGTCGCCGTCGGGGACATCCCACTCGACTTCTTTTGCGCCCGGCTCCAACGGCAAAGTTTTAAGGCTGTCGCCATCGAGTGTTTCGTATCCTGTCTCTTTTCCGACCACGACCGCGGCTGGCCGATCCGGCAACGGAATGCGAACGTGGCGGGGGCCGTGCAGTCGAGTTGCTTCCTGGCGCAAACGGTGTATTTGAAAATCAGGGTTGGCCGCTACAACTCGGCTCTTGTTCACTCCCTTCATCCAGTAGTCACGCGCTTCACCGCTGGGCCATTCAAACTCATCTACCATGCACAGGGAGAAACCGTACTCGCGGGCCGCCTTGAGGGCTTCGCCCAGCACCTGCCACCATTCTTCGGACAGGTACGGCGTTTCAAGTCCGTCCCGATTGTGGGCGTAAGCCCCGTACACTCCGTGATCGACCATCTGCTTGATCTGGCGGCGTAGTTCCGGGCCCTCAAGCCGGCCGTTCCAAAACCAGAATGGACGGATGCTGTAGCGCCGGTCGGGGTCTTTGAATTTTTCATAGAGGCTCTGCAACTGGCCCCCGGAAGTTCCTTGCTGTCCACCCAGCACCCACGCTGGACCCATTGCAACCCCGGCAAGCACTAACGCGGTTACTTCCATGAAACCGCGACGATTGATTTTGTCCACTCTAGTCTCCTCGCACAGATAAATTGAAGCGCATTTTCTAAAGCTACCATGTTGCGTACACGCCCATTTCTCAACCAATTATGGCTATTTCTCGACGACCGGTTCAGTGGGCTCGAATTTACTTTAAGCTTGCTTTTCGCGCAAGGGAAAAGACAGGTATGTCATGAACATAAGACCCCATCTGTGCCATTAACCCGAATTCCGAAGTTGAAAATAAAGGGATTATTGAACCTGATAAAGTTCATGGAGTAACATGCCTGTTTTCAATGGTATCCATCGC
>JBOGJY010000372.1:0-2467 GCA_050745325.1 Terriglobia bacterium | reverse complement strand
GCTGTGCAGCACGGCATCACCTGTATCACCACGCTCTCCGCCGCGGCGGCGGTTGTAAACGGCGTGCGTGCCCAGCGCGAACACGGCATCCAGGTCTTCAGCTTGCAGCAATTACATGGAAAGGAACCAGGTTCCAAGCGCCCGGCGCCCGGCGCTCGAAATTCATCGGTCATGCAACCAGAATGAAACCGCGCTTCCAAGGGCGAGATGACTGGGACAAGTGGAACCGGCTTTTAATATGACCAACACAGAAATCATCGGCCATCTCAGCGGCGTCTTCCCGCCAATGGCTACGCCTTTCAACCGCCGCGGCGGTATCGACGAAGGGGCGTTTCGCGCCAACCTGCGCCGCCTCGCCGAGAGCGGGCTTTCAGGAGTTTTGGTGGCTGGCTCAACAGGTGAGGCGCCGTACCTTACGGAGAACGAGCGGCTTCGCTTGGTGGAAATAGGCCGCGCCGCGATCAAGCCGCCGCAATTATTGATCGCCGGCACGGGGTTAGAGGGCACGGCGCAAACGCTGAAGATCAGCCGTGAAGCCATCGCGCGCGGCGCGGATGCGATCCTCGTTCTGCCTCCCGATTACTATAAGTCCGCGATGCGCCCGGAAGTCTTAGAAGCGTATTTCCGTACGGTAGCGGATGGCGTGCGGAGGCCGCTGCTGATCTATTCAATTCCCCAGTTCACAGGATTCTCGATGGACCCCGCCATGATCGGGCGGCTGTCGCGCCACCCGAATATTCCTGGAATGAAAGAGAGCTCAGGAAACATCGAGTTCGACCGTGCAATCCTTAGCAAGTCCCGCAAAGGGTTCCGCCTGTTCATCGGGTCGGGAACGGCGCTTCCAGAGGGCTTTGAATTGGGAGCCGCCGGGGCCATCCTCTCCCAAACAAATTTTGAGCCTCTGATTTGCCTCGGAATCTACGAAGCGTTTCTGCGTGGGGATCTGAAGACGGCGGAAAACCTGAAAAAGAGACTGATGATCCTCATCCAGGAGATTACCGCGGCGCACGGCATTCCCGGAATTAAGGCGGCGATGGATCATTCCGGCTACCGGGGCGGGCTGCCCCGTGCGCCTTTAATGGCCGTGAGTCCTGCTGTCCGGAAAAAGATTGCCACGGCGCTGAAACGGGCCCGCGCCGGTCTCGACGTGTAATCTGCGGCGATCACTTCCGCCGCCCAGACTCAGAGGCCGTCTGCAGCACAGTTTCAAGAACCGGCGTTTTCGAAACAATCGATGGGCGCGACGCGCTGGCTTGTACTTCGAGCCAAGTGATTTCCGGGATGGAGAGAGCGGCGCGCACTACGTCGGGGTCAAATTGGCTCCCCGCCTCTCTCCTGATCTCCTCAATGGCCCTTTCGAGCGAAAGCGCCTTACGGTAAGGCCGGTCGGAGGTCATGGCGTCGAGCGTGTCCGCTACGGCAAATATCCTGGCTCCCAGCGCAATTTCCTCGCCCTTCAACCCACGCGGATACCCGCGGCCGTCGTAGCGTTCCTGATGCGTGAGAACAATCTGGGCGGCGGGCGCCAAAAAAGGAATACGCTTCACCAGCCGGTAGCCGATCATCACGTGGGTCTCCATCACCTCCTTTTCCTCGGGCGTCAATTTACCCCGCTTAAGCAGAATCCCGTCTGGAATGCCGATTTTGCCGATGTCGTGCAAGTACGCGCCCCGGGTGATTTCGCGCATCTCTTCCGGCGCACACCCCATGGCTTTCGCAATGATCGCCGAGTAGCGGGTGACGCGCGCCGAATGGCCCTCGGTTGCCGCGTCGCGCAGGTCGAGCGCCGCGCCCAGCGCCTCAAGCGTAGCGTCATAGGTTTCTTCGACATGGCTGAGCGCCGCTTCTAGCTGCGCCGTCCGCTCTTCCACCATCTGTTCAAGGCGCTGCTGGTACACCTCAATTTCGCGCTCTAAGCGTTTCTTTTCAAGCGCCTGTGCGACGCTGTGGACCACCGCGCCGGGCATGAAGGGTTTGGTGACGTAATCAGAGGCGCCTTGCTTCATCGCTTCAATGCCGGTGCGAATATCCTGGGTGCCGGTCACAAGTATGAAAGCCGAGCGCGGACAATCGCGGCGGGCCGATCCCAGCAGGTCCAGCCCTGACATCCCCGTCATGCTCAAGTCGGAGATAATGACGTCAAACGCCGACTCCCGGATCAGGGTGAGAGCCTCCTCACCACTCGAGCAAGTGGAACAATCATAACCTTCTTGCCCGAGACGCTCTTCTAAGATTTCGCGGATAGTTGACTCGTCGTCAACGATCAACGCCCGCGCGATGAATTTATCGGTTTTACGCATTCGGTTGCGAACCGCCCTCTCCTATTATAGCGGCGGCCTTTAAGGCGTCATGCCGGGCGTAAAGATGTAGCGCCGAGTTTTGCGGTTAAAACTCTGCGGTTTTTCGTTGGTCCGGGCAAAAATGCCGCAGAGTTTTAAATACAAAACTTTGCGCTGTGTTGTAGCGG
>JBOGJY010000371.1:0-3618 GCA_050745325.1 Terriglobia bacterium | reverse complement strand
TCCCTCTTTCCAGCCTTCTGGCCCGATGCGGCTGCCGCCGTCTGCGCTGCTTGGGGTTGAGCTTGCTGAGCCGATTGGGCTGACTGTGCTTGCTGGGCCTCCTGGCTCGCCGTCTGTTGCTTGTTCCCGCAGCCCATATAGAGAATTGCGCACAAGGCCACAGTTAAGGATAGTAGCTGTAATTTGGTTTTCATGATGAAGACCTCCCTTAAGGATGTGCCCGGAAGCACGCTCACTTTGGCTACCGGTTAATAAGGACTGCATATTATAGTGACAACTTTCTCGGTAGCGACGCTCTCTGAGCGCCGAAAAACCGGCGGTCGCAGACCGCCGCTACAGCATTGGGTGTCACTATAATATGTAATCCTCATTAATTCCAACACTTCCGGCGATTTAAGAATCGCGCCGGTTTTCCTGAAGGTATCGCAAACCGGATAGCGCGTCAAGCGAGCGAGGCAAGTGAGTTGCGTGAGGCAGCGAACCAAAGCGGGGCGGGGAAGGGATTTCCAAAAGATAGGCTATAGGGTGAGACGTCAGGCGTCTTGCCAGGGCTGCTCCGCCAGCTTTTTCAGCGCCTCGCCCGTGACCCGCAGGGTGAGCCATTCTTTCATCACCGTGGCGCCGAGCGATTGATAAAACACAATGGCCGGCGTATTCCAATCGAGCACCTGCCATTCAAAGCGGGCGCAGCCTTCGCGCACGGCGATTTGCGCAAGACGTCCGAGCAGCGCCTTGCCGATGCCGTTCTTGCGGAATTCAGGCCGCACGAATACGTCTTCCAGATAGATTCCGGGGCGGCCGCGCCACGTGGAGTAATTGTAAAAGAAGAGGGCAAACCCCGCGGGTTGTCCGTTCCACTCGGCGATGACACAGCGAAACTTAGGCTGGGCGGAGAAGCCGTCGCGCAGAATGTCTTCCGGCGTTGCCACCGCTTCGCGCGGAGCCTTTTCGTACTCTGCCAGCTCACGGATGAATTGAAGAATCAGCGGAACGTCGTCTACTGTCGCCGCGCGGATGTTAACCATGCCGCCATTTTAACAGAGGATGATGCGCTTCGAAGCGATACGGCGCTTGTGGTCCCGCGCATTGCTGGCGCCCGGCTCGCGTGTTACCATCCGAAGCGAATGGGGTGAGCAGTCAAATTCAACCAGGAGATCAGCCGCCATGGCCGTACCCACTCTGTTACCCACCGCCGCCCGGGACGAATCCTTCGGGGGTGTCATCTATCACATTCAGGGTGAGTTGGTTCCGGCCCTGAGCATTGAGCTTAGCGCCATGCCCGTTTTCTTTGAACATCACGTGCTGCTCTGGAAGGACCCGCAGGTCCAGGTTGGCGTGAAGGCGGTAAAGGGCGCCTTCAAACGCATGATGGCCGGCATCCCTGTTTTTCTTACCGAAGCTGTTGGACCTGGCCGCGTCGCTTTCAGCCGGGATGATGCGGGGCATGTTTTTGCCATTCACCTGAAACAGGGTCAATCGATCGACGTGCGCGAGCATCAGTTCCTCGCGGCTACCGAAAGCCTGGAGTACGGCTATTCGCGGATCAAGGGCGTGGCCAACATTCTCTACGGCGGAACCGGCTTCTTCATTGATAACTTTGCCGGCGACCGGGGCGAGGGCATCGTGTGGCTGCACGGGTATGGCAACGTGTTTGACCTGACGCTGCAGCCCGGAGAACAGATTGATATTGAGCCCGGCGCCTGGATTTACAAGGATAAGTCGGTGGGAATGCAATCCATGTTTCAGCGTCTCTCGACGGGCCTGTTTGCGAGCGCCGGGCAAATCTCCTGGAACCGGTTCACCGGACCAGGCCGGATTGGAATTCAATCCATGTCGGTTCATTTACCGACGGCGGAGTGAGGGAATTGAATCATTGAGTCATTGAGCGATTTAGCGATTGGGGGAATTGGGCGCGTTCATTTATACTCAAAATGAATACAATTGAAGGTGCCGCTGCGGATCATCGCAAACAAGCCTACCGCTGAGTCCCCGGGGTTCCGTACCTCCAGCGCCGCCAGCGGCTTCCTGCGACTTATGTTAAAATTTCTGTTGGGAGTCCACCCGCAGCGTTGAAAGGCCCGCAAACCTTATGCCTAAAGTGGGATTGGTCAGTTTAGGCTGTCCGAAAAATCAAGTGGATAGCGAAGTCATGCTCGGCCTGCTTGCGCGCGAGGGGCACGAGCTTGTTTCCGACGCCTCCAGCGCGGACGTGATCATCGTCAACACATGCAGTTTTATTGGACCCGCCAGGCAGGAATCGATTGACACGATTCTCGAAATGGCGGAGTTGAAGAAGACCGGCGCAGCGAGGAGGCTGGTGGTGGCCGGCTGCATGGTGGAACGCTACCGCAGGCAGATTCTCGAAGAAATGCCGGAAGTGGATTGCGTCATCGGCACCAACGAAGTAGAGCGCATCGTTGCGGCGTGCCGCCTCACCGGGACGGAGCGGGAATTCTCCGCCGGCGCCGGGCCGTATCTTTACCACGAATTCACCCCTCGCGTGCTTTCGACCGCGCCGCATACCGCCTACATCAAGATTGCCGAAGGGTGTGACCACACCTGCGCGTTTTGTGTGATTCCGCAGATGCGCGGCGAGTTCCGCTCGCGGCGGTTCGAGTCCGTGGTGCGAGAGGCGGAGAACCTCACCGCGCAGGGCGCGCGCGAGTTGACGCTGGTGGGCCAGGATAACACTAGCTATGGAGAAGACCTGGGCCTGCGGGACGGTCTGGCCGCGATCCTGCGTGAGCTGGCGAAGACCCCTGACCTTGTGTGGCTGCGGTTTCTATATTGCTACCCTAACCGCGTGACCGACGCCCTGATTGCCGCCGTAGCGGACTCTCCGCGGGTGGCGAAGTATTTCGATATTCCGCTTCAGCACGCGAGCCGGGCGGTGCTGAAAGCGATGCGCCGGGGATCAAGCGGGGCGCAGTTCCTGAAGCTGATTGAGAAAATTCGCGCCGCAATTCCCGGGGTTACGCTGCGCACCTCGTTCATTGTGGGCTTTCCCGGCGAAACCGAAGACGATTTCAAGGTGTTGATGGATTTCGTGGCCGCCGCCGCATTTGACCGCCTGGGCGTCTTCCTCTACTCGAACGAAGAATCTAGCGCCTCCTTCAGGCTCCCCGATCCGGTGAGCGCGCTTGTGGCGAAGAACCGCCGCCGGAAGCTTTTAGCCCTGCAGCGCCGCATCTCGCGCCGGAACCTGAAAATGCTGGTGGGGAAGCGGCTGCCAGTGCTGGTCGAAGGCCGGGCCGCGGAGACCGACCTCCTTTTCCGGGGCCGTCTTGAATCGCAGGCGCCCGAAGTCGACGGCCAGGTTTACATTAATGATTTCACCGGCAGTGAGCCGCGCGCGGGAGAATACCGCTGGGCCACGATCACCGAGGCGTCCGATTACGACGTTGTGGCGCGGATGGAGGCGAAATACTTTGCCGAGCCCCTGCGCAGAGAGAGGCCCGGGGGAAGGGAAGAGGGCTCAAACGCGGGGCTGATTCAAATTCAGCCCGGAGCCGCTCCCATCGCTTATGGCAGCTCAATGCCCCATTTGTAAGCGTGAGGTGAAAACCCGCGATAACCGCCCATTTTGCAGCGAACGCTGCAAAATGATTGATCTTAGCC
>JBOGJY010000370.1:0-8561 GCA_050745325.1 Terriglobia bacterium | reverse complement strand
CCGCTACAACCGTAGTTGTCACTCAGATTCTTCAGATGGGAATCGTAACCTGAAGCGATGGGCAGGCTGCTTTACGAGGCGAAAACGCTTCCTTATTGCTGCTGCGGGATGGCGAAGTATCCGGATTTGGCGCGCACGCGAACGCCCCGGCGCAGGACAACCACGCGAATCGGCCGGTAACTCCCATTCAGGTTCTGATCTGCAGGCCGGTAATCGATGCTGTACTCCGAGTCGAGCTCGCGCCCGAGCGATTGCAGCGCGTTCGAGATGTGCATCAGTTGCTGCGCGGTATAGATGCCGGTTTGCGCTCCCAGGCCCATGTTCTGGCTGCCGTCTTCGTTGATGGTTCCGTGGGCGAGGTAGCCCGTTTCGAGGTCAGCTCCCACCGCCTGTTCGAGCGGGAAGAAGGACCAGCCACCGGTGTCATTGGTAAGGTCCGCCAAGTAGCGGTCCCCGGGGTTGGAGAATCCGTATTTGGTGTTGCCGATGGTGAAGATGGAGGTCTCCGCGTGATGGGCCATGGAAACGGCCTCGTCGAGCGTGTGCTTGCTTTGCACGTCCAGCCCGTCGCTGATCAGCACGATAACACGCCGCGTGTTTTCAGGGCCGCCGGCGTGCATCATTTCGTTCTCGCAGGCGTTGTAAATGGCGTCGTACATTGCCTTGCCGCCGCCCGCCTTGAGCGCGCGAATCTTGGTGTTGAGCGTGTCGGGATCGGAGGTAAAGCCCTGAATGATCGAGCTCGATTCGTCAAATGTTTCGAGAAAGATTTGATTGCGTGTGTTCTGGTCCTCGAGAATGTTGTAGACGAATTCCTCTGCGGCGTCTTTTTCATAGTCCATCTGCGCCCGCATACTGTTGCTGGTATCGAGAATCAAGCCCACGCGAAGTGGAGGCAGCGGGTCCTGGCGGAAGGAGGTAATCGCCTGCCGCTTGCCATTCTCGAAGATTTGAAAATCTTTTTCGCTGAGGTCGATCACCGGCAAGCCGCGTTTATCGAGAACGCTGACCGGCACGTTGACTTCGAGTTCCCGCGCATGGATCACCGGGGCCTGCTTCCCGGACGGGGCAGCAGACGCGGGAGGCTGAGGCGGAGTAACTTGCGCTCCCGCCGCACCCGTCCAAACCATCACGGCGATCAAGACAAATAGGGCGCACAGCCCTGGCCAGACGAAGCGGCGACGGCTCATGCGGAAGCCGGTGTTTGCGGCTTGCCCCCTGCCCGGAGTAGTGTAGTGATCGCCCATATAAACTAATGTCTGTCCAACCACCAACCACTCTATCTTAGCGCAAAGCCCCGGGCTTACAAAATGCGGGTGGTGGATCAATTTGATGTAGAGGCGGCTTGATGCCGCCACAATATGGCGGGGTAAACTCGCCGCAACATCCGCCAATACAACCCGTTGCGAACCCCGTCCCGCGTGACATAGAATTTACCATCAGAAGGGTTCTGGAGCGCCGATTGGCACATTCGCACCACCATCCACACGGAGCCAAAGGCTGGCTGCTGGCGGCTTTGGTGATTACGCTGGCGCTGGTAGCCATTGAATTCGTGGCTGGCGCGACGGGACACAGCTTGGCGCTCGTCAGCGACGGCTGGCACAATCTCTCCGATCTCCCCTCACTTTTCTTCGCCTGGCTCGCTATTCATCTTGAACAAAAGCCGCCTGACCAGCAGAAGACTTTTGGCTACCAGCGCGCCGGCGTTCTGGCAGCCTTCGTCAACGCGCTGATTCTGGTGGCGGTCGCGCTGGTAATCGGATACGAGGGTTATGGGCGCATCCGTCGCCCGTCGCCCGTCGCCACCGGCTTGATGATCGCCGTCGGCGCGGTGGCGCTCGTCATCAACAGTGTTATTACCTATGGCATGGTCCACGGCCGGGGCGACCTCAACATTCGCGCCATCTTCATTCACAATCTTGGGGACGCCCTCTCAAACGTCGCCATTATCGGCGGCGCCATCCTTATTCGCATGTTTCACACACCCCTGGTCGATCCCATACTGGGGCTGCTCATCGCCGTCATGATTCTATGGAGCGCGATTGGGATTCTTGAGGAGTCCGCCAACATCCTGCTTGAAAGTTTGCCGAGAGGAATGGCCGTGCGGAATGTAGCCAGTACAATCCTCGCCATCGAGGGGGTGGAGGAAGTGCATGACGTCCATATCTGGAGCTTGAACCCTCACTCACACGCTCTCGCCTGCCACCTACGCATCCTGAATATGCCCACCTCCGAGAGCGAGATGATTATTCACAAGGTGCAAAAGGCGCTCGCGGAGAGGTTCAATATTTCCCACTCCACCATTCAAGTGGAGCATACGCACCGCCCCGGAGAATTCCATACCTACATGCCCGAACCGGCGCCCGCCCGGCGCGGCGAAAAATAACCACCCTCGCCGCTACGACCCAAGCGAACGCACACGCATCCGCAAGTCATAGGAACGCGGCGACCCTGCGGCCAAACAAACACTCCAGACCGCCAGGATCGCGGATCCCTGGTAAATGCGCTCAAAACCGGATTCACACTGCGAGACAGTCTCGATAGGCGCAATCCACCAATGCGCCACTGCCGGCGCAGTCAGCGTTATTTCGAGGCGCTGCCACTCGTCCACGAGCGCAAGCTCTTCTCCGTGAAGCTCCCCCTTGAACGCGAGTCGATGGCGCTCGCTACCGACGCGGAAATACCGGTCCGGACTATCTGACGCGAGCAAGTTGAGCACAATTTCCACGCCCAGGGCCCACGGCTCCGCCGCGAAGCCATCAGCGGAAAGCGTGTGCCGGCATTCAAGCCCCCAAGCGTCATCTTTGCTTAGCAACGCAAATGTTTTCCTCGCTAATAGGTTGAGCGCGCCGCCGCTTGCGCTGATCTCCGCGCGTTTCTGCAGGGCAACGCGGCAGGGTTCTTCCGATGTTTCCACCACATCCCAGTGGCCCCCGGCGAGTCCGGCGCATTCCCCGAGACGCAAATCTGCAAAATCGCGCCATGTCTTTTGCTGCGAAAAAAGGTAGGACCGAAACGCGTGGCGCGCGTAGCGGTCGTATTGAAGCAGCGCGGCGAGGTTCACTTCCTTACTGGAAATCTGATCGTGGATCGAGGCGGGATGTCCGGTAATCGTGTGGTGTCCCGTTTTTTTCCGCACCAGCCGGTGGTACGCTTCGGGCCGCCGCTCGAGCGAATTAATCAGCTCAACGCGCGCCGCTTTCGAGCGCAGGCTTGAAATTGCGCCGCCATCGGCGGGGCGAATGACAATACCAGCATCAGGACTCCTAATCAGCAATTCCTTGTATCCATCCACATCGAAATCTTCGACCGCGATTTGCGTCCCCGCGCCAGCAGGATCAATGGAATCAAGAATCACTTCGGCTTGAATCAGCCGCCGCTCGATCGCGCTGCGAAGATGAGGCGCATAGAGACCGCCAAAAACGCCATGCCAATAAGCGTCATTGCATTGCGAAGCAAGCAGGTGTTCTTCGGCCTGTGCGAGCGCGCGCTCCTCTGGCGTCCCCGCCGCCACCGTGAGCTGCGCCGCGCGCAATCGCTCAAAAGCCCTGAGCATCAGCTTTTGGAACTGGTTGGACTCGGGATATTTGCACAGAAAATTCCGCCACGGGCCGCCACGTAGGAATCGCCGCCAGCGCGCGCCGCCGGGCGTTGCTTTGGCCTCTTCGAGGCATCTTTCAAAGTCCTCTCCCGGCGCCGCGCGTAAGGCCCACGTCATCATCTCCGAATAGGAAGCCGTCGGCAGATAGATTCTGCGCGTAGGCGGATGGCCATCCAGGAAACTGGAAACGGTTGTTACCTCAAGCCATTCCTCCGCGCTTTCCAGCGTCTGGAAGAACCGCTCAAGCCACCCACTCGTGTAGCAATGGTCGTAGGTCCCTGGCCATACGCCAAACTTTTCGCAATCGTCGCCTACGGCAAAAAGCGTGTGCTCCCCGCCCGTTCCTTCGCGCAGAATTGAAAGAGTCTCTCCCGGCTCGCGGAAAGGGATGGTGTAGCGCAGGCTTTCGAGACTGGGCACGAGCTTCAGCGGCACGCCGGATTCTTCCGTAAGATAAGCTTGATGAAGATCCGCGGGTTCCTCGCCCGCGGCCAGAAAGTGAGTGTCATCGAGAATGGTATATTCAGCGCCCGCTTTCGCCAGCGGCATAATCAGCCCCTGCTCCCACACGCGCTCCGTCACCCACACTCCGCGAGGGGCCACGCTGAAAGTGTCAGTCAGGTATTCGCGCTGCCGCTGGATTTGCGCCACTTTCGCGTCGTCCGGGATGGCCACCAGAATCGGCTCAAAGTATCCGCCGCCCACGTGCTCAACCTGGCCGCGATCCGTGAGCTCGCGCACTAGTCCGATAAACTCAGGATGATGCGCTTCAATCCAGGCCCACAATACACCCGAGTAATGGAGGCTCAAGCCAAGGCGCGGATGGCGGGACAGAACCTGGAGAAATGGCAGATAGCATTTCTGGTAAGCTTCCTCAATCACATGGTCGAAGTTTCCCACCGGCTGATGAGAGTGGATCACCATGCAAAGCGCTACCTTATTTTTCGCCATGAGTCTCCAGGCCACATGCGCCGCTCACGCAGCCGGGCAGTTTCTGCAGAATCTGAGCTTATTCAGAGCTGATGCTTTTGGATGCGCTCCGCAGGAAGGTAATATTCCCTCCTATATTTTAGATTAAGATAAACAGGGCTTGGGTGTCAGCATTGATTTCAACCACCCGCCCTATTCGAATTTATTTTACTTCGCCGTCATCCAATGGCAATATTCGCTGGTATGATGCGGATACCACGCTCAACCGCCAACCCCCCATTCGACCCACGCCTCTTGCTTGCCTGGTGCGGCTCTGAAACAGAATCCATGCTGCGCTCGCTTCGTAAGGCGGTGGAGATCGAATCTCCCAGCAACTCCAAAACTGCGGTCACAGCGATGGCGGAGTTTTTCGCGCGGGAATTGAAGAAAACGAGTGGGACCGTTCAGGTGCGCCGTCACGCCCGCGCGGGTTCCGTCGTGACCGCTGGATTCTGGGAAACGCTGGGAAGGCAAAAGCCGGTTTTGCTGCTGGGCCACACCGACACCGTCTGGGATACGGGAACGCTTTCCAAAATGCCGTTCCGCGTTCGGAACGGACGCGCCCACGGCCCCGGCGTGCTAGACATGAAATCCGGCATGATCATTGGACTGTTTGCCATCCGGGCGCTTCGCGCGATCAACATCAAGCCAGCAAGTCCGGTCCACCTTTTTCTCAACTCCGACGAAGAGACCGGGTCGACGGCCTTCCGTTCCCTCCTTCTTCGAGAGGCCCGGCGCGCCCGCGCCTGCCTGGTTTTGGAACCCGCCGCAGAAGGAGGCGCGCTCAAGACTTCGCGCAAAGGAGTCGGGATTTTCGCTCTCACCGTGCACGGCCGCTCTGCGCACGCCGGCATCAATCCAGGCGCTGGCATAAACGCCATCAGTGAGATGGCAAGACAAATCGTGCGCATTGAAAGCTTCGCGCGGCCCGCGGCTGGCTTAACGGTGAATGTGGGTGTGGTTCAGGGAGGCGCCCGCTCAAACGTCGTCCCGGAGGCCGCCACCGCCTCAATTGATGTGCGCGTTGTGCGGCCGCGTGATGGCGATTGGATCGAGCGGAAAATGCGCTCGCTGAAACCCATCCTCCGGGGGGCGCGTCTTGAGATCACCGGCGGCATGAACCGGCCCCCGCTTGAACGCCGCCGTACCGTAGCCCTGTTCGAGCGCGCTCGCGGCCTCGCTTCACAACTAGGCTTCGAACTTCACGAAGCATCGACGGGCGGCGGCTCCGACGGCAGTTTCGCGGCGGCGCTCGGAATTCCGACACTTGACGGACTGGGCGGAGTGGGTGACGGCGCTCACGCCCACCACGAATACGTCCTCATTCGCGAGCTTCCCCGCCGCGCGGCGCTGCTGGCGGCGCTGCTGGCGACGATTTGATATCAATCCATCGAGGAAGGGTGTGTTTTCATGTTTTTCCCAACAAATTGTTTCTCCCGGGATATTCTCCTGAAGCTGCAAAAAATGGGGTGAGAGAAAACAGCCTCACGCAAAGACGCGAAGGCGCAAAGTTTCGCAAAGGAAATGAAACAGTTCCGCCTTGCGTTTCTTAAGCCTGTTTGCGCCTTTGCGTGACGCTGTTCTTTTCGTGGCTTGCACAAATTAAATGACGAGCGGAACAACTATGAAAACTATCGGAAAGCTTTTATGCGCGGGGGCAATCCTGCTCCTCGTCCCCGCGGTTCAATCTCGAACCGCCTCAGTTCCCCAACTGGAGCCAACAATTCTCAACCACGTGTGGAGCGCCTATTGGATTACGTGTCCGGGAGCGCCCGAGCGCGAATTCGGCGTCTACTTCTTTCGCAAAGATTTCAGCCTCGCTGCGGCGCCGCGGCATTTTGTGATCCATGCAAGCGCGGACAATCGCTACCAGCTTTATGTGAACGGCGCGCGCGTACTTGAAGGTCCCGCGAAAGGCGACCTGTTTCACTGGAGGTTTGAGACGCTCGATATTGCGCGCTATCTTCATCCCGGCGCAAACGCGCTCGCGGCGGTGGTTTGGAATTTTGCCGGAAGCGCCCCTATGGCGCAGATGAACAATGAAACCGGGTTAGTCCTTGAGGGTGACGGCGAGGCCGCTGGTTTTGTTGACACGAACCGCTCCTGGAAGGCGCTGCGCAGCCGCGCCTTTTCGATGATTCCGGTCGGCGCGCAGACAGGCCACGTCTACACGGTGGTGGGGCCGGGCGAACGGATTGAGGCCTCACTCTATCCCTGGGGATGGCGGCAAACCGGCTACGATGACTCCGCCTGGCAGCCCGCGAGCGAACTCACCCACGCCGGCCCGCGCGGCATTCAGGATTCGCCTTCGCGCTGGATGCTGGTTCCGCGCAACATTCCTCTGATGCAGCAGAGCGCGCAGCGGCTCCCGCAAGTACGCCGCTATAGCGGCCCCTCAGGGTTTCATCCCACAGATGCTTTCCTCCAGGGCCACTCGCCATTAGAGATCCCGGCGAACTCGCACGCAACCTTGCTGCTCGATCAAACGTTCGAAACCACAGCCTACCCCGAGCTCGTCACCAGCGGCGGTCGCGGCGCTGTCATCACGCTCACTTACGCGGAGGCGCTGTTTGATGCGCGCCGTCAAAAAGGCAACCGGAACCGGATTGAGGGCAAGCACATCCTGGGTTACGGCGACCAGTTCCTTCCCGACGGCGGTTCAAACCGTGTTTTCCAGCCGCTTTGGTGGCGGGCCTACCGCTACATCAAAGTGGATATCACCACCGCCGCCGCGCCGCTTGAGCTTGACGATTTCTATGGTGAATTCACCGCCTATCCCTTCACCAAGCGGGCAAGTTTCGATAGCGACGATCCATCGCTCGAAAAAATTATGAAGGTAGGTTGGCGCACGGCGCGCCTCTGCGCGCACGAGACTTACATGGACTGCCCCTACTACGAACAGCTCCAATACGCCGGCGACACGCGCATCCAGGCGCTGATTTCGCTCTACATGACGGGTGACAACCGGCTGGTGAAGAACGCGATCGAGTGTCTCAACGCCTCGCGCACATCAGAAGGGCTGACGCAAAGCCGCTTCCCGTCCCGCCTCCCGCAATACATTCCGCCTTTTTCGCTCTATTGGATTGGCATGATGCACGACCTGTGGTGGTATCGCGGCGACGCGGATTTTCTGCGGCCATTCCTGACCAACGCGCGAGGCGTCCTCGCCTGGTATGAATCGCGGCTCGCTCCTTCCGGCCTACTCGGCCGGCTGCCTTGGTGGGATTTCGTGGACTGGACCACTGATTTTCAAGACGGAGTCCCACCCCAGGAAGCTGATGGCCAGTCTTCTAGCTTGAGCCTGGAGTTCGCGGCGGCCTTGCAGGAAGGCGCCGATCTCGAGTCCGCCTTTGGAAGTCAGGCGCGCGCCTCGGAAGACCGCGCGCTGGCGGCCCGCATCACGCGCGCAGTTTACCATTCTTGTTGGGATGCAAGCCGGGGATTGCTGGCGGATACGCCCGCGCGTCGGCACTTCAGCCAGCACGCAACCATTCTTGGTGTTCTGACAGGCGCAATCCCCGCGACGGAACAGCACAGCGCCATGCAAAGGGTGCTGAGCGATGCGTCGCTGACTCAATGCTCGTACTATTTCCGTTTTTATCTGTTCCAGGCATTGGAGAAGGCGGGGTTGGGCGGCGAAATCGTCGGCCAGCTTGAACCCTGGCGGCAAATGCTGGCCCTCGGACTCACCACCTTCGCCGAAAAGCCAGAGCCTACGCGCTCGGATTGCCATGCCTGGAGCGCCCACCCTGATTTCGACTTGCTCGCCCTGGTGGCCGGAATTCAGCCCGCAACGGCGGGTTTTGGCGAAGTCAGCATCCGCCCGCATCTTGGACCGCTCAAACAGTTATCCGCTTCCGTTCCGGTCCCGGAAGGCGAGGTGAGCGTGAGCTATCGCCTGACGGGAAGCCGCCTTACCGCTGACGTGACTCTACCCCAGGGTCTCAAGGGTTGGTTGTATTGGAATGATCATCGCTACGCCCTTCATGCC
>JBOGJY010000369.1:0-3099 GCA_050745325.1 Terriglobia bacterium | reverse complement strand
GCGTTCCTCGCGTGGAAACCACTCGGCAACCACCTTGCTCGCGCCCGGCCAATTGAAGCCCTCTCCCGCGCCAACCATGAAGCGGAAAAACGCGAAGCCGAAAACCGAACTGGCAAACACCGTGAGCATGTTCATCAGCGACCACCAGGCTGCCGCCAAGGCGAGCCCGAGCCGCGCTCCAATGGCGTCAAGCAGGATGCCTCCTAACAACCAAGTGGCTGCGTAGGAAATTTGGAAGGCGCCGAAAATCTCTGCCAAGTCCGTATGGCTCAGGTGAAACTGCTGCGTAATCACCGGACTTCCCCGAGCGCCGCTTCGTGCCGCTCGTAGAGGTTCTCGCTACCGTCAACCGCTTCACGCACTACGTGGATGAACTGCAGCACCCCCAGCAGCGATACCACCACGGCAAGCCCTCGGAAGCCACGATTTATGCGGGGATGATCGGGATCGGCTGCACGATCGGCCTCCGCCAGATGATGCGCATTTCCCGGGGCATTACCGAGGCGGAATTGGAGCATACGGTGAACTGGCACTTCACACTGGACGGCCTGCAGGCGGCCAATGATCGCGTGGTGCGTTTCATGGACGGCCTGGAATTGCCCAATCTGGCCCGTCGTTTGCCGGATCGCTTGCATACCTCCAGCGAAGGCCAGAAATTCGAGGTGCGCGTCGATTCCCTGAACGCCAACTACTCGTTCAAGTATTTCGGCAAGGAACAGGGCGTGGCCGCCTACACCTTCTGCGACGAGCGCGACCTGCTGTGGTACTCGACTGCCTTCAGTGCGGCCGAGCGGGAAAGCGCCTATGTCATCGACGGGCTGATGCACAACGAGGTCGTCAAAAGTGATATTCATTCGACTGACGCCTTTGGCTTCAGCGAACTGGTCTTCGCCGTCAGCCACCTGCTGGGCTTTTCTTATGCACCCCGATTCAAGAACCTCCCGCGCCAGCGGCTCTATATCTTCAAAAGCCGCAAGAGGTTAGATCGTTGCGCCTGGAAGATCAAGCCTGCCGGCTACGCCGACGACGAGATTGTAATTCAACAGTGGGATGAGATCCTGCGCATGATCGCGACCATCAAGCTGAAGGAAGTGACGGCTTCGGATCTGTTCCGCCGACTAAACTCCTACTCGAAACAGCACGCCCTCTATCGGGCGCTGAAGGCCTTCGGGCAAGTCCCGAAATCGCTCTTCATTCTCCAGGTCATCGACGATCCGGTGCTGCGGCAGGCCATCGAGAAGCAGATGGATCGGATCGAGCACGTGCATCGTTTTACGCGGGCCGTCTCGGTAGGGAATCCACGGGAATTTCTGGAGGCGGAGAAAGAAGACCAGGAGATGGCCGAAGCCTGCAAGCGGCTGATCAAGAACTGCATTATCTGCTGGAATTATCTCTACTTGTCCCAGAAGCTGGAGGAGATCAAAGATACCGCCGACCGGGAGGTATTTCTCGATGCGGTGGTCCACAGATCGGCGGCTGCATGGCGGCACCTCAACCTGCTGGGCGAATATGATTTTTCGGACGAAAAGCTACGGGATAGCGTCGGAATCCGGCTCCCAAAATTGGCCGACTAAATGGGGGTCATTTTTAGGAGTAGCAAAAACCACACAACCATAACCCTGGCAGGGACATAGCTAAATTCTAATTTCGCATTTGGTACCTTTGCGCAAGTTTAACCTGGTGGGCAAATGCTGCTACGAGGGCATTCTGGATGAGAATCGCCAGGAAATTGAGCGCTATATGTTCCTGTCTTGTATTTTGAGCGGGGCGGGGGCGCATACTTACGGCGCCAACGGCATCTGGCAGGTCAATACGCGCGAGCACCTCTTTGGGCAATCACCTCACGGCCGTTGCTGGGGTAACACACCCTGGCAAATCGCTTATCAACTGCCCAGCTCAAAACAGATCAGCCACTGCAAGAAGATGTTGATGCGTTACCCCTGGTGGCATTTCGAGCCGCATCCGGAATGGGTCGACCCACATTGGACCCAGAAGGACTTTATGATGCCGTTTGCCGCCGGGGTTCCGGGCAAAGTGCGCGTGGTCTTTATACCACCGACGTGGGATTCACCCAAATTGAAGGTGCTCGAACCCGGGGCGGTCTTCTTCAATCCTCGCACCGGCAAGGAGCAGGCACTCGACACGGTAACAGGCGATCCTTCCGGTTCCTGGCAAGTTCCCATTACGCCCACCTTCGAGCAGTGGCTGCTTGTCCTTGAAAGGAAGGCGTGAAAAACCCGTTGCGTCTCAGCTCAACGACGGGTCCTGGGGATTTACAGGCGAGTAACCTTCAAGGCCCGCCAATTTCGGAATCAGGGTGGGCTGGCAACTTACGGAACCGATCTCATTAATGGAACTGAGGTCGAAAGGGTGTGAGCAAACGTTGCGGCAATCAAGCGCCGCAGACCGGTGCACCGGAAACCCGATTTGCATATCCTTAGCCTTTTAGATTTCAGGTTCAGCGCCATGTTTTTGCTTCAAAAGCCGGTGACGTTTCAGTAGAATCAGCATAGGCGAGTAGAAACATGCCGCTCAAGATCACTTACTCAGTACTTGGTGAATATGGGTAAGCCAGGTTGGCCAACGCACTGCAGGTGCCAGGAGGGGCACCCTCCAAGGGGACCGTTTATTACCCATCGAACTTTCAAACGCATTCTGACTTGGTTGAGTTTTCTGGCGCTCTTTTCCCCGTTTACAACGCTTGCATTCCAGTCCAGCCTTTCTGCTGGGAAGGAAGCGCCCAAGTGCAGTGAGCAAAGCCAGTTTGAAACACTGGTCGCCAGGGGGAGAGACACCAAAGTTCCGGTCGCCGCGCGGGAGAGCGCCCTCGAAGAAGCGGTCAAGCTCTGCCCCCAAAATCCTGCTGCAGTTGAGAGCCTCACTGCTCTCTTTCTTCAGCAACGGGATTTCCAACAAGCTCTCAACTTTGTCCATGGTGGGCTCAAAGTTACGCCTGGAAATGCCAATCTGCTTCTCGAGCTGGGAACGATTTTTTTGTCTGCCGGACGCCCACAGCAGGCCCTGTCGCTGTTCAAAGGCCTTCCCGATAGCGCCAAAACCGAGTTTTATTTAGGAATGACTTATCGGGCGCTTCTAGAT
>JBOGJY010000368.1:0-2598 GCA_050745325.1 Terriglobia bacterium | reverse complement strand
CTAAAGACTCGCTAGGCTTCGTTCCGTGAATTTTATGCGTTCTCCCATTCTCTCCAGGCGTTTTCTAATCTTTGGGGGCGACTGCCTTGTAGCTCAGAGTTTTGCTTTTGAAACTCTGCGGCATTTTTGTCTGGACCTGCGAAAAACCGCAGAGTTTTAACAGCAAAACTCTGCGCTACAATTATTAGAAACGTTGATTCGAAAGACTCGCTAGGCTTCGTTCCGTGAATTTTGTGCGTTTGTCCTATTCCTAACCGTCATCCTGAGCGTAGCGAAGGACCTGCTTTTCCAGGTCGCCAGCAGATGCTTCGCTTCGCTCAGCATGACATCTGCTTTGGCTGCGGCTTTGCCGCGCTATAAGGCCCTTACTCAGCATATCAGATGACATTGAGAATTTTGAGACAAACGAGACAAAAGCGCGGAAAAATCAGCCAAATCAGCCGAATCTACCCATTCGGCCTATTCGGCTTATTGGCGCCGCAAGCTGCGTTTGCATGCACGGTTCATTGCAGGGGTAACTTCGTGGAAGACGGCGAGCATGGCTTCCACCAGGCCGGTCCCGGTAAAGCCTTGCAGCTCGGCTTCGGCGAAGGGGTAGTAGAGCCGAAATCCAGCCCATTCGTTGCGAGTAATCCCCTGAAGCTTGCGCCGGCAAGATATCAGCGATATGAGCCGCTTTCCAGTTTTTTGTGAGACACTACCCTAAGCGGCTAAGAAATCCTATGCATCTAAGCTAAAGAGGCAGGGAGAATACAGCTTCCAGGAGCGTCTTAAAAGGTGAGAGCAGATTTTACTTGAAAAATCTTCAAACTCTTGATATTCCAGATGCTCACGGGAATGCGGCGCATATTGAGTTGATTAATTAGGCCCTAATTACCCCTGAGGGGGCGTCGCCGGGGATTCCTTCTGGATCGTAAAAAGAGACAAATCAAAAAACTGAGGTAGAAGCTAAATGAAAAGGACGATTATCCTTCTGAGCGCTTTTTTGCTCTTAACACCGTTTTGCATTTTGGGCCAGACGCCCGCCGCCAAAGGCCCGCAGTGGAAAAGCCGGGCTGAATACGATGCTTTCCAGGCAATACAGAAAGGCTCAACTCCACAGGAGAAAATTCAGTCTGCCGATGCCTTTCTCGAAAAGTATCCTACTTCTGACTTTAAGTTTCTGGCCGACAACCTGAAGGCTCAGGAATATCAGCAACTGGGTCAAACCAGTCCGGCCATTGCCGCCGCGAAAGATTCGCTGAAATCGAATCCTGACAATCTCTTCGCCCTCAATTATCTCAGTTATGTCTTTCCGTATACCTACAAGCCCAACACGGGCGGTTCAAGCGATCTCGGCGAAATCACGGATGAGGCCAAGAAAGGCTTGCAGTTGCTTCAGCAGCAGCAGAAGCCGGCGGCCGCCTCGGAGGAACAGTTTGATGCGGCCGTCAAACAGTCGCGGTTCAATTTCAACCGTGCTCTCGGATTTGCGGCGCTGCAGCAGAAGGACTACCCCGGCGCTATTAATTATTTGAAGGCGGCGGAGGGTGATAACGCGAACGACAGCTACACGTCTTATTTTCTAGGGCAGTCTTACCTCGGCTCCAATCCCCCGGACTACAATAACGCTCTGTGGGCGTTGGCTCGCTCAGTGGCCCTGGCTAAAAAGGCCAATGACCCCATCCTTTCCGCCGCGCAAAAGGCCTACAGCCAATGGTACGAATACCGGCACGGCTCGAACGCGGGTGAACAGGATATTGTGACCCAGGCTTCGAGCAGCGAGACGCCGCCCTCCGGATTCAACGTGACTCCGCCTCCCAAGCACCAGCCCTCGGGCAACGCTACGGTGGACGCATTTTACGGTTGGCAAGACGCCTTGAGCGTGGGAGGCGATTCGGCCCAATCAGCGTGGAACCAGATCAAGGGCCAGTCCTACGGCGTCTTGGCTTACGTCGAAAGTGTCCAGCCCGGAACCAATCCGGATAGCTATGTGGTCCGCGCGGATATCATTCCCGATAACCGTGGGAAAGCGGGCATGTACAACCTGTTGATTGAAACGAACCAGGCCGATGCAAAGTACCTGAAGCTGGGCACGCCGTTTACCTTTAAGGGCACCATCTCCGCTTATACGGCGGCTCCGTCTTTTGTGCTGACCATCGCAGACGCTCAGATTGATCAGCAGGTGCTCACCGCGGCGGCGGCTGAAGCCAAATCCGGCAAACCGGCGAAGCCAGCGCCGAGGCGGCGGCCACGGCGGTAGCGGGTGGCTGGAAAACGTTCCGGCGCGGCTATTTTTAATAATTGTAGCGCAGAGTTTTGCTTTCGAAACTCTGCGGCATTTTTGTCTGGACCTGCGAAAAGCCGCAGAGTTTTAACAACAAAATTCTGCGCTACAGGGCTACAGGGCGCCCTAAAGATTAGAAAATGGCAGGGGAAGAGGGTTCTAGTCCAAAGGGAGTTCCCGGCTCTGCCGGGGTGGCAGTAGAAGTTTGACCGTTCCGGGAGTATGCAATGGATCGTTAAAATGCAGGTCAACACCACTCACCCGGTCCCACCTGGCTTACCCCGCCCGCCATCGCCGCGGTCACCCTGACTCTGTAACGGCAGTTGTAGCGG
>JBOGJY010000367.1:0-10100 GCA_050745325.1 Terriglobia bacterium | reverse complement strand
GGAGAGTATTTACCCAAAGATAGATAGCGCCGATTTCTGGAACCCGGCGAAGGTTTCTGGCTGCCTGAGGGCACACCAAAGCTTGATGGCGGCGTAGACCATCTCCTCTTTTTTCGAGACGACCTTGGTGCGTCGAGTCATGCGCCCGAGATGATGTCTGGTGTTGCTGTTGTCCTGTTCGATCATGATCGTATGCGCTTTGCCGATGACATGACGTTCCGGCGGCAGAACCTGGGCGAAAGCTTCCCAATCGTCGGTGTAAAAGATGCAATCCGTCAGGTGTTTTACTTTGTGGTAGAGCCGTTGGAAGGTTGCAGCATCACGATCGCCGACAACCCAGGCAACAGTTCGCCGTGAAGCACGATCCACCGCCTTGATGATCCAAATTTTGTTTTTTTTGAGCCGATGAAATGCCACATCTCATCGAATTCCATCTCTTGAATTGTCGCTGGGATCTCTGGCTCTCCCAGCCCAGCAGCTTCTCGCTTAAGCCACTTTTGCACGGCGGGTGGGGTGACCCCGAACAGCTTGGCGATAAACCCATAGGATGATTTGCCCAGCGAATAGAGAATCACCGCAAACGCACGCTTGACCGCCGTGTCCGGCTTGACCCGCTCATCGCCCATCACAAAGTTCAGGCCACAGCTTTTGCACCTGTAACGCTGCTGATCTCTCACGCAGCCGTTCTTTACTACTTCTTTGCCATCGCAGCGTTTGCACCCGTTCATATAAGCCTCCCATGGGGGTGAGGCTTCTTTATATCATAATATCGCTAATCTATCTATAGGTAAATACTCTCCCGCCGTCTCTTGGGCCACGCACCGTGCAATAACTATACTGAAGAAAGAGAGCGTTCAACGGGCGAATAATCGCATGGTGATGCTGTTGTGGGAAGAGGACATCGGTCGGGGGAGGGACCGATAGGTATCATTGTGGGCGGCGGACACTGCGGGGGCTGGTCACCGCTCAGCGAGACATTTGGTCCGTGCACGCAACGGAGTCGGCCGACTTGAACTGCTCGGCGAGGCCTTCCGTGAGTCCGCGGTCGTGGCACACAAGTTCCAGCACCGGGGCCGAGACATCTTCAAGGTGCGCTGGGAACCGTAGTACGGTTTTCGTCCTCCCCGGGCAGCTTGGTACTTTAATCGCCAGCGATGATGATCCGACCTCCGGCCCAAGAGCCCAACAGCTGGGAGTGCGGAGTTTGGACTCGCTGCAGTCCATATTCGTGTTTCTCCTGCCGTTCCAATGGCGTTTCAGGCGGGGCCGCGTGAAGGTCGCCCACTTCGCGCGCGCCCGTAGTAGGCTGGCATGCAATCGCGCAGCTGCGGCTTCATCGACATCGCGCTTTTCGTGCTCCCTGACACGCAACCAAAGCTCCGAGCTCAAGCCTTCCCGGGCACGCCGCCCGAGGCCGGCCCCTCCCGTCTTCCGGCGTTTCCCCCTCCGTTTTCTCATCGACTCGGCACGATACGGCAACTTGACCGATAGAGCAAAAGTCGGCCTGGGTTCCGTCACACCTTCCCACAGTATCGCGCGATAATACCGGCGAGGTTTGCTATGGAATTTTGTCAGTCATGCGGCGCACCGCTGGGTGAGGACGAGAAGGTTTGCTGCATGGTGTGCCTCGACTATGGGTTCCAGCCGGATCCCGACCGGCCGCTCATTGATCCCCGCGAAGCGGAGGACACCGGGGAAATTCCCTCCTACGAGGAGGCCTGCGCGAACGTCGCCTGCGCAGGCTGCAGCCACAAGTACACTCTGCTCAGAGAGTTGCTGGTCCCCTGCCAGGGGTACACTTGCGGCGAACTCGGCCGGTGCACTCGCAATCCGGACTTCAATGCCTGCGACCGGATGCGGCTCGGAGACGTCATCGAGTTCATTCCCCTCCCCAAAACCAAGCTCAACCTCAAACCTGTCTTTTGGGGCTACCGGATCCGTCGCGCCACGCCCGAAGAGCACGCCGTGGCTGACCGGAAACTCGCGCCGGTCTTTGAAGCCTTGCAGCGAAAACCCTGCTAGGAAGGCTCGCCGTTGGTGAGTTCGGCGGGCCGTTCGGTTTGTTAGTTGTTGGTCCTTTTAGAGGATCGGGAACCATTCAGACGCAATACTGATGTTTGGTGGCGCCCTCATTCGGGTCTTCCGCGTTGCAGGCTTGCTGCCATTTTCGAATCTGCCGCAGCACGGCTATCGACAGGCCGATTACCTACCGCATGGTCGCGGGTGTTCTTCCAAAACGCTTCTTGAAAGCTCGTCGCATGTTGTCTGCACTTCCCAGCCCACAGTTTTCTGCAATCTCATCTAAGCCCCGATCGCTTTCCTCGACAAGCTTGCGCGCGGTTTCAAGGCGAAGACGCTCGATGAACACGGCGGGGGTGTCGCTGAACTCCTGCCGAAATATCCGAGCGAAGTTGCGTGGACTCATCGCTACCCTTTTGGCAAGCGTTTCCACGGTGAGCTCTCGTGAAAGATTTTCGAGAATAAAGACTGGAATCTCCCGGAGAGGAAGGCGTGATTTGGCCTGAAACGCGAGCGAGGTGCTGAACTGACTTTGACCTTCCGAGCGTCGAAGGAAGAGCACTAGAGCGCGAGCGACCCGGAAAGCAATATCCATGCCGAGGTCCTCCTCGACCATGGCGAGGGCAAGGTCCATCCCCGAAGTCACGCCAGCCGATGTAGAGACGTTGCCGTCGCGGATGAAGATTGGTTCTGGGTCCACCGTCAGTTTCGGAAACTGCTCCTGGAGTTGCTGGCAGAAATACCAATGCGTGGTGACTCGCCGATCGTCGAGCAGGCCGGCCTCGGCCAATAGAAAAGCGCCTGTGCAGACGGATGCAAGCCGTCTCACGGAGTGGGCTTGCTGCTGCAGCCACATGATCAGCTTCGGGTAGGGCTTAGCCGACCAGATATCCATCCCACCAGCGATCAAAAGGGTATCCACCGGCTCCTTGACATGGCTGTAAGGGCGATGCGCGAGCATTGCCAGTCCCGAGGAACTATGGATGGTGAGGTCGTCTACGGCGGACACGATGTCGATGACGTAAGCAGGCGATCGACTGCGGCCGGCCTCCTTAAGTTTTCGCCCCGCCATCGCAAATACTTCAATCGGTCCAGCAAGTTCCAAAGCCTGCGCGGTAGGCGTCGCGAGCACCGTAATTCTCCGCGCCGGAATTGTCGTACTGTCTGGCCTGGCAACATTCATACTATCTATCTTCGACGCGATGCTGCCTGAAAAACATCCCTTTCATGATTAATAATTCATGGCAGGATTTGCCGGTTATTTGTCATTGTTCAGGCGTCCGTTATGCAAATACACTTTAAGTGTATCGACTCAACTAACTCCCGGGAGAACCTTTTGATGGCGACAGCAGTCCTGAATGACCCGAGCGAAAAACCCGCTAATCTTACGGATTTTCACGGCGTCGAGCCGCACCCAAGTGTGCCCACGCGCAAAAGTATCGCGAAGGGCCAACTCCTGATCGACGGCAAGTGGCGCGACTCATCCTCTGGCGAGACGATGACAACCACCGATCCGACGACCGAAGCCCCAATCACCACTGTAGCGAAGGCAACCCCGGAAGATGCACAAGCTGCAATCGATGCAGCCTATGCTGCCTTTGAGGAAGGCCCCTGGGGGAAGATGCACCATGAGGAACGCGCCAAGATTCTGTTCCGTATGGCTGACCTGATGGATGAGCGGGCGGATGATTTTGCAATCCGCGAAGCCATGGACATGGGTATGCCCTACACAGACTTCCGCACGATTATTATGCCTCACTGCTCGGGCCTCTTCCGGTTCTTCGGAGGGCAGGCAATGTCAGCCATGAACGGCAGTTACCGCACTTCCTTCGAGCAAACCATTCGTATACTTACGCGGCGCGAACCTCTAGGCGTGGTTGCTGCGATCACGCCGTGGAATTTTCCGCTCGCGCTGACGTGTTCGAAGATGGCTCCGGGCCTGGCTGCCGGGAACTGCATGGTGCATAAACCCGCATCGGACACTCCGCTGACGGCACTCGCACTGGCCCAGGTCGCCATGGATGCCGGCGTTCCGGAAGGCGTGTACAACCTCATTACAGGCCCGGGCGGGTCGATCGGCGATGTCCTCGTCAAGAGCCCGAAGGTCGACAAGATCGCCTTCACCGGCTCCACTTCTGTCGGCGAAAACCTTATCCGCAATGGTGCTGACACCGTAAAGCACATGACGATGGAGCTGGGCGGCAAGTCGCCGAACATTATCTTTGCCGACGCAGATATCGACGCCGCCGTGCAGGCCGCTTTCTGGGGCATCTTCTGGAACAAGGGAGAAGTTTGCGTGGCGGGATCCCGCCTTCTGGTGGAGCGGCCGATCTACGACGAAATCGTCGAAAAGCTGACGGTCATTGCCAAGGCGGCCATCCTTGGCGATCCGCTGGACGCCAAGACGCAGATCGGGCCGATCGCAACCAAGCCTGAGTATGACAAGATCCTTACTTATATCGAGTCGGGCAAGCAGTCTTCCGCGCGTCTCACAGCTGGCGGCGGCACGCGCAAGATCGACGGCAAAGGATTGTTTATCGAGCCGACTCTCTTCGCGGACGCAACCAACGACTTGAAGATCTCCCGCGAAGAGATTTTTGGACCCGTGCTCCCGATCATTCCGTTTGAGGGCGAGGAAGAAGCCGTTCGGATCGCGAACGACACGACCTACGGTCTCGCGTCCGGCATCCAAACCCGCGACCTGGGCCGGGCACTCAGAATTGCAGACAGAATCAAGGCCGGAACGGTCTGGATCAACACCTGGCACAAGTACCACCCGAACGCTCCTTTCGGTGGTTACAAGATGTCGGGCTATGGTCGCGAGCAGGGTGCCGAAGCACTTGAGAACTACACGCAATATAAGACCGTGTGGGCAAATCTGGGCTAACGCGTGGGTTGCGGTGTTTCAGCCGCGTCCATATCCTAAACGGCAAGTCCGGAGATGCGAATGACTCACCTGAAAGACGTGCGGGCGTACTTGGAAGCCCTGGCCGCCGCGGGCGAACTCGTCGAAGTGAAGACCCAGGTCGAACTAGACCTCGAAATCGGCGCCATCGCCCGGCGTTGTTATGAGACCGGTTCGCCGGTTGCGCTCTTCAGCAACATAAGGGGTGTAACCGGCGGTTTTCGCGTGCTGGCGGCGCCCGGCGGTGTGAGCAATCAGCCGGGAAAATGGCTGGCGCGCATCGCGCTCTCCTGTGGACTGCCTCCTACGGCAACAGGGCAGGAAATCGTTGCGGAACTGGCAGCGGGAAGGACGCGACCGCCCATAAAGCCGCGTTTGGTTCCAAGCGGCCCGTGTAAAGAGAACATCCACTTGGCCGATGAGGTCGACCTTCTGGAGCTGCCCGCGCCGTTGCTGCATGAGGGGGACGGCGGCCGTTTTCTAAACACTTTCGGCATCATCGTGGCGCAGACACCGGATAAGTCGTGGACCAACTGGTCGATCGCCCGGATCATGGTGCTCGATAAGACACACATGACCGGAATCGTGGCACCCAATCAACACCTCGGCATGGTCCATAAAGCCTGGGCCGATCTCGACCAGCCCATGCCATTCGCTCTGGTGTTAGGGGCGGAGCCGTTCTTGCCGTTCGTGGGCGGTATGCCGCTGCCGGTCAACTTCGATGAAGCGGACTTCGTGGGCGGCTATTTCGGCGAGCCCGTCGATGTGGTGCGGTGCGAAACAGTCGATTTACAGGTTCCCGCGACGGCTGAGATTGTGGTCGAAGGATATCTTTCGAACGTCGAGACCGGCCTGGAAGGCCTGATGGGCGAATACGCCGGTTATCTCTGGCGTGGACCCTCGTCGCAAAAGCCTCTTTACACCGTGACGGCGATTACCCATCGTCACGATGCGGTGCTTCCCATCTCCGTCGCGGGCGAGCCGCCTGAAGAGAACCACACGGCCTGGGGCATTCCAAACGCGGCGGAGATCGTCTACACTCTGCGCAATGCCGGTCTGCCCATCGCGACAGCCTGGTCGCCGTTCGCGTCTGCCAACCATTGGTTCGTCCTCGCCATAGAACGCGGATGGCGCAAGACGCTCGACGTGAATACCTCGGAGTTGTGCCGCCGTATCGGCGATGTGCTGTTTGCCGGGAAGGCCGGCATGGGTACACCGAAGTACATCGTCGTCCACGACGACATCGACGTGACCGATCTCAACGAGGTCGTCTGGGCCTTTGCGACGCGCAATCATCCCGGTTCGCAGGGCGAGATCGTCTTCAACGAAGAGAGTACCAATCCGCTTGTCGCCTTTCTGGACGAAGCTGAGAAGATGTCGATGCACACCACAAAAGTGATTTATAACTGCATGCCGCCAGACCGCTGGGGAGATAAGCTGCCGCTGCGCAGCTCCTTCGCCGGAGTGTACCCTGCCGTTCTACAGCGCCAAGTCCTTCAGCGTTGGGAAGCCTACGGATTTCCGCCGGTTCAACCCCGTTCCAGATAGCAGAGCATGGTTAGGAGACTCACAATGAAGATCGCATTTATCGGTGCTGGCAACATGGCGACGGGCCTGGGAAAGCATTGGGCAGCTAATAAGGGTCATGAACTGCTCTTCTCGCACTCCCGCGACCAGGACAAGCTTAAGCAGTCCGCAGCTTCCGTCAGCGCAGGCGCAAAGACCGGGACCGCGGAAGAGGCTGCGGCGTTCGCTGACGTGCTCGTGCTGGCGACACCCTACGAAGCGGCCCCCGCCGCTCTCAAGGCCGCCGGCAAATTGGACGGCAAGCTCATATGGAGCATCGTCAACCCGCTCAAGCCGGATTACTCCGGGCTGCAGGTAGGCACCACCACTTCGGGAGCTGAAGAGCTCGCGAAGCTTGTTCCCGGCGCGAGATTCATCTCTGCATTGCCCCCTTTTGCGGAAGCACTGCACGCCGACGCCCTGCCGACACCAGCCCCGACGGTCTTTGTGTGCGGCGACGATGCTAAAGGGCGCGAGGCGGTGTGCGGATTGGTCAAGGAACTAGGTGCCGACTCGCTCGATGCCGGGCCGCTCTTCGCCGCGAGATTCTTCGAACCAGCAATGATGGGCCTCGTATACCTAGCCTATGGACAGAAGATGGGCGGGCATATCGGCCTTCGTTTTCTTCATACATAGCCCGAGAGCGTTATTCCGGGCCTGGATTGGATATCCACGCAGCGTCGCAGTGCCGCGCAAGACAATAGCTACCGGACTTTGAGGAGTAAATTAATGATGTATCTTACTACGATTGATATTGAAGGTCTAACTTCAGAAGAATATCGTTCAATTCTGGACAAGATGGAGGTGGAAACCCATCCAGACGCGCATATCTATGTTCATCTCACTGCATCGATTGAAGGCGGGTTCCGCGTGATTGAGATATGGGATAGCACGGAGGCGTTCGAAGAGTTCCTCAAGACCCGGCTTGGCCCGGCGAACGAAGCCTTGGGAATTAAGCGGACAGCCAACATCACGGTCAAGCCCCTGCACAATTTCTTCGCTCCGCGCCTCAACCAGCTTCCCGGCATCGTAAGAAGCCTTCCTGGTGGGCCGGGTGCTCATGCCGCCGGAGCCATGTGAGCTCCAGGTAAGGTTCCGTCGGCGTCGCATCGCAATCGGAAAGAGTTACGACAGGCGCAGATCTTTTGCGGGGCGGCTGATGATTCTTGCTTCAATCGCTTTCCGGCGCGGCTCGTCGAACTCGTTAGACGATCTACAAGACCAACTGAAAAGAGGGAACAAATCAGTGCTGTCCCATTAAAAGTCGAACAGGCTCAATTGGATACAGGGCTCGGCATCTGGGAGCCCGTCGGTGAAATTGGGAAACCCCTGTAAAATCGGGTTTTTTTCGAAAATCGTGACGCTGAGAATTTGGAGGATTTTGTAAAGACTCAGGTCGAGCCCGAGTCGTTTTTTGACGATGGCTACGAGGGCGTAAACTGAGAAGGCAACCCACACTTGAGTCTTCACCGCATTCTCGGAGGTGCCGTAGAAAGCTTTGATGCGCAGGTGCTGTTTGATCCAGCGGAAGAATAATTCCACCTGCCAACGTGCCCGATAGAGTTGAGCGATGGTCAAGGCGGGCAGAAGAAAATTGTTGGTCAAGAAGGTGAGTCGTGAGTCCTTTTCGGCATCGAAATAGCGGATACGTCGCAAGGGATCGGGGTAGCGCTGAGCGGTTCGGATTCCGGTCAGCACGATCGTTTGATCGCACCGCACTCCCGTCAATCGTTCGACGGTACGCGAGGAGCGACGGTGGAACTGCATATTCTTTTTGGCGCGCGTGATGAAGAAGGAACAAGCCTGGGTGAAGGTGTAGAGGCGAGCGAAATCCACATAACCGCGGTCGAGCAAGTAAAAAGCTCCGGCTTCGAGCAGCAGTTTGTCCAGCAGGTTGACGTCGTGGACCTGCCCCCCGGCCACATAAACATTGGCCGGAATGCTGCCGCGCACGTCCAACAGCGTATGCAGCTTGACCGCACTTTTGCAACGGCGAAACCGGCCCCAGGGAAAAAGCGAAAGACACAAATCGATGATGGTCGAGTCGAACGCATACACGGTCTCGGACAACTCCACTCCGAAAGATTCGTCGCGGTAGAGGTCGCGGGCGGTGCGAATCAACACTTGGGCAAAGTCGGCGTAAATGCGCCAGTCGCGAACCTCGTTGGCGTGGGCGAGCGTATTGCGAGAAACTTGCCCCCGGAAGCCCATGTGATAGAGCTTGGGCTGCTGGGCGCGCAGACACGCTTCGATATCGTGCAAGCTTTCGCGATAAGTGAGTTGAGCGAAGGCCAAGCACAGGAACTGATCCCAACAAGAGAAATCTTTGACGTAGCGATTGCCCTGGTATCGGTCGACGCAAATCTGAAATGGATAGGTCGGGATGAACTCCAAAAGCTGTGAGAAAACGGTTCGGCCAAGATTCATCTACTGCCTCCGGAACAAGCAGAAAAACAGTAGAATGATGCCAAAAGGGAGGCAAGAGATTGAAATCGAAAAAACTCATCCAGACCCCTTACTTTAGATCAATCAAACATTTAGAGCGAATTCCCGGAACTTTCTTGGGACGGCACTGGGAACAAATATGAAAATCACCGTTGAAACCAAAGTCTCTGCGCCAATTCAAGAAATCTGGCGCGCTTGGAATACACCAAAAGACATCAAGCAGTGGAATGCCGCATCGGACGACTGGCACACGACCAAATCCGAAGTGGATTTGCGTGTTGGTGGTACCTTTTCATCACGCATGGAGGCCAAGGACGGCAGCATGGGGTTTGATTTCACTGGAACTTATACGAAGGTCATCGAACACAAATTGATCGAGTCATCTTTCGGCGATCGGGTGCTACTGGTCGAGTTCATCCCGGAGCCGGACGGTGTCACCGTCCGCGAAACGTTTGACCCTGAACCCACACATCCAATTGAACAACAGCGTCAAGGCTGGCAGTCAATTCTGAACAACTTCGCTCAGCACGTTGCGGCGAGCGCACACTGAGGTAAAGCGCCACGGCGTAGCGCTCTTGTGGCGTTAAAGTATCGCCGACGGTCTTCATTACGCCTGTCTGCAGCGAACCTAGCACCTGTATCAAGTTTATGGCGCGCAGAGCGCTTTCAGAAGGCGCTCGCGCCACTCCGGAGTCGTGGCAGCTCGCGCAGTGCGCCTTATAGATCTCAGCTCCGTTCTGCGCCTGGGCCGCCATGGACGCCAGCAGGACGAGCAAGAGACACAGGTATCGCATAGAGCTCCTTCTAATTTCGATCACCGATTTCAATCCCGATTACGAAGATTCTTTTGCTGGTCGGCGCTCGTTGTGAAAGGCCGCTCGAATCTAAGCTTAGATTTGGATGATGTCGCTGATTCTCCGGTACGTCTCGGAATGCACATGCGCCTTGAGTGGCCGCGTTTCTTAGATTCCGGACACTCTCCCATCGCAAAAGTGAAACGCGAGTTGGGCAAGATTTTTACCAGACAAATGGAATTACCGCCCACGTTCTCTTGCGGTATTCGTCATGTTCGTTTCCAAAACGCTTACAGAGAGCTTCCTCCTCGATATGAATACGCCGTCCCAGACCAATCAGCCCTGCGAAAAAGAGTGAGGCAATGCTCAGC
>JBOGJY010000366.1:0-4174 GCA_050745325.1 Terriglobia bacterium | reverse complement strand
GGTTGTAGGTTTCAAGCGCGTTCACAGGGTTGAGGTTGCACCGGGTACGATGGTTATTGGCAAAGACTTCAAGCCAGTTGTGAACGCCGCCCATCACGAGCTCGGTGGAAAAGATGTCGGCCACCGTGCCGTCGCTGAAGGTGACGTGCGCCTGGCTATAATCCTCGATATCGTCGTAGCTGTTGCGGAGGAATCCGGCGTCGCGGTAGTTCTTGAGCCGCGTGATTTCATGCGTGCGCGCGCTGACGGTGGCCGGGCGCACCGGCTTGCCGTTATACGCTTCGCCTTCCGAGCGTTTCAGGCTTAGCGCCGCCGTCAGCGGATGGCAGGCTTTGCCCACCATCGAGCCGCCGCCCGAGAATTTCCACATGCCGTAATAGGGCGAGTGGGAGCCGCTGTGTGATTCGTCGCCGATGATCCACAAAATCTGGCCGCCGCTTTTCACCAGGATTTCCCGCTCCTTCTGAATGGCCGGAGCGTAAACCCAGTTTTCGGCATAGCAGACAATCTTGTTCGCTTCTTTCGCCGCCTGCAGAATGCGCCCACAACTCGCGAGCGCCTCTTTGAGCATGATTTCTTTGGGAAACTTGTTGCCGCGGAAATCGTCTGTCCCCGGGCCGTAGTAGCCGGTGAAAGGCTTTTCCACGATCACGTGCTTGCTGCGCCCGAGCGCCTCGACGGCGAGCTTTTCGTGCAGCACGCCGGGCGCGCAGATGTCGATCACGTCCGAAGCGTCGCAAAGCGCGGCGAAAGAATCGAAGGCCTTCACGCCGTGCGCTCGTGCAAAAGCCTCGCGCGAGCCGGGCGAGGCCGAGGTCGCGCCCACCACCTCCACCGGCGCGTTATAGACCTTCTGATAGCTGCTCCAATGAAACCCGGCGGCAAACCGCGCGCCGGCAATGCCGACGCGAATAGGATCGTTCATGCAGTGGCTCCTTATATTCTGAAATGATGCGGCGCCGCTGCCTGCCTGAAGCGCTTTAAGCGAAACCGCAAATGAAGGATTTTATCCTAAATTAGCCGTTCAGCGCAGCATGGGAGTATGATGTAAAGAGAATATTGATCGTGTTTTAAATCCTTGACTCTAATATTGAAAAGAGAAATGCCTTGCCTGAAGATAGATTAAAGCTAGCCGTATTTATTGATTTTGACAACATCCAGATCGGCGTCAAGGACACGCTGAACCGGGAATTTGACGTCTCACTGGTCCTCGAGTCGCTCAAGGAGCGCGGCGAAGTCGTGGCCAAGGTCGCGTATGGCGATTGGTCGCGGGCGGGTGACATGAGCCGCCAGATGACGCAGCACGCAATCCAGATGGTGCAGCGAAGCGTGACGCCCCGCGGCGACAAAAACGGCGCGGACATCAACCTGGCGCTCGATGCGCTGGAGATGGCTTTCACCCGCCATCACATTAATGCCTTCGCGATTGTGGGGGGTGACAGCGACTTTATGGCGCTGGTCGAAAAGCTGAAGCAATTTGATAAGCAGGTCTTCGTCATTGGCGGCCGCGCCTTCACCAGCAACATCCTGCAGCGGAATTGCACGGAATTCATCGCTTACGAAAACCTGCTGAGGAGCGAATCGGGCCGCGGGCGCTCATCGCGGCGGGGCGATCAGCCGAGCCGCCCGGCCACCGAATCGCGCACGCTTTCAGAAGCACTCCCCAACATTCAGCGCGCGCTGAAGATTCTTGCGGATCGCGGCGTCGCTCCGCAGCTCGGCTTGCTGAAAAGCACTCTGCTGCAACTGGATTCCACATTCACCGAACGCGACTACGGCGCCGGATCGTTCCTCGAATTCATGCAGAAAGTGGAGCGCGAAGGCTTTGCCCACCTGCGCCGGACAGAGCGCGGTTATCTGGTGGAAATCTCTGAGGTCGCCAGCGAAGGGAAGGTTGCCACGCTTGCGCAAGAATCGGCCGTGGAAGCTGAGACCGCCGAGGCGCCGGAGACGCCCGAAAGCAAGCCGGAAGGCGAACTCGCAGAAGCCACCACTCCTAACCCGGAAGCGCTCGAGTTGCTGCGCCAGGCGCTTACGTCGGCCACAGACAAAGCGCCCGGGCGCCCCCTCTATCTGCGCCAGATCCGGCAGCGCCTGCGCGCCTTGGAAGCCGATTTCGACGAGCGGCGCTATGGTTACCGGGGCACGCTCGACCTTCTTCATTATGGTCAGCGCGAGGGCTGGCTGAAGCTGCAACGGGACCATAAAGGGATCTGGCGGATTCATCCTCTGACGGCAACTCCGCAACCCGCCGCCGCTTCTGGAGCTGAGACGCCGCCGGAAACCGAGCCCATCACCGTCATCGAAAGTGTTGATGTAACGTTACCCGCTGGGCCCGTTGGGGATATTGGGGGGTCAGAAGCGATAGAGACCATTCCGGCGGTGGAAGATACGATGGATACAACTTCGCCGGTTATCGCCGAATCGCCAGCGGAACCTGCGCCCGAGCGCAAGGCGCGCAAGCCGCGTCCCCCCAGAGGATCAGGCAAGGCCGCCCGCCGCAAGTCTCCGGTCCGCAAGAAGGCGGCGGAAACCGAAGAGACGTAAGCATCGAAACCTACCTATGTCTGGCATCATCGGCTACATTGGCGCCAAACGGGTTGTGCCTGTCTTGATCGAAGGCTTGCACCGGCTTCAATACCGTGGCTATGATTCGGCCGGGCTCGCCGTGATCAAGGACGGAACGCTTGAAGTCCGGCGCGCCACCGGGAAGCTGCGCAACCTTGAGGAAGTGATCCGGCAGCATCCGCTCGATGGCTCCTACGGGATCGGCCACACACGCTGGGCCACGCACGGCGCGCCTACGGTCGAAAACGCGCATCCGCTCAGCGACTGTCATGGCGCTGTGGTGGTGGTGCACAACGGCATTATCGAGAACTACGAGGACCTGAAGCGTGAGCTTGCGGCCGAAGGCCACACGTTTGCCACCCGCACCGATACCGAAGTGATTGCTCACCTGGTCGAAAAATATCTGGCGGGAACGGCGCCGGCGGGCAACGGTCCGGCAGGCAAACCGGTTGGCCTCGAGGAGGCGGTTCGCGCGGCGGTTCACCGCCTGAAGGGCGCCTTTGCGCTGGCCATCATTTCAACAAAGGACCTGAATAAGATTGTGGCCGCGCGCCAGGGCCCTCCTGCCGTGATTGGCCTCGGTAAGGACGAATACTTTGTGGCGAGTGACGTTCCCGCTATCGTTTACCACACGCGCGACATTTTTTTTCTGGCAGACGGCAACATTGCAGTCCTTACGCCCGAAGGTGTCCGGCTCACGGATTTCGAAGGCTCGCCCGTGAACCGCCGCGTGCAGCACGTTACCTGGGACCCCATTCTCGCCGAAAAGGGCGGCTTCAGGCATTTCATGCTGAAGGAAATTTACGAACAGCCTCGCGCCGTGCGGGATACGATGCTGGGGCGGATCTTTCCCGAGACTGGCCAGGTGCTTCTCGATGAGATGGAGATTTCAGAGGACGACTTCCGGAGCTTCCGCGAGATCAAGCTGGTTGCGGCGGGAACCTCGCGCCACGCCGCGCTCGCCGGCAAGGTACTGATCGAAAAGCTTGCCCGCACGCCGGTGGAGGTGGATTACGCTTCGGAGTTCCGCTACCGCGACCCGATTGTCGATCCGCGCACGCTGACCATTGTGGTCACGCAATCCGGCGAAACGGCGGACACGCTTGCGGGGCAGCGCGAGGCTGAGGCCAAGGGGTCGCGGACGCTCGCCATTTGCAACGTGCTCGGCAGCATGGCCCCGCGCGAGGCTCACGGGGCGATCTATACGCACGCGGGGCCTGAGATTGCCGTCGGCTCGACGAAGACTTTCTCCGCGCAGATGACCGCGCTCTATATGTTTGCGTGTTATCTCGGCCAGTTGCGCGGCCAGTTGCCTCGCGCCGAGGCGCAGCGGCTGATTACTGATCTCACCCAGTTGCCCAAGCAACTGGAGATTGTTCTGCAGCGCGATGATGAATTTGAAGACCTGGCCCGCCACTTCTACCGCTCGACGGACTTCCTTTTCCTGGGGCGCGGCGTTCATTTCCCCATTGCGCTCGAAGGCGCGCTGAAGATGAAGAAGGTTTCCTATATCCACGCGGAGGGTCATCCGGCCGGCGAGATGAAGCACGGACCGAGCGCGCTCATACGGGAGGGATTGCCGGTGGTGGCGATCGCCACCTGCGAC
>JBOGJY010000365.1:0-2548 GCA_050745325.1 Terriglobia bacterium | reverse complement strand
CCGCCGGCCTTTCCTATTTAAAAACCGGCGGCCAGAGGCCGCCGCTACAAAAAAGAGAAAGAACTGGAGAGGAGAGAACTTGCCAGGAACTAAAATCACCGTAAGGAACAACGGGTCAGTGCGAATCGAAGGCGACTTCGAGATTGTTGACCAGGACGGCAACGCATTTGGGCTGGGCGGCCGGGTGAACATCGCTCTTTGCCGGTGCGGCCACTCCGAGAACAAGCCCTTCTGCGATGGCTCGCACCGCAATTGCGGATTCCAATCGGAAGTAAAGGCTTTTGACCTGCCGCCGGTGCAGCCTAAGCCCGTCCAAGCCTGAATGGGCCTGAATGGGCCTAAAAAATCTGTGTGACAACTGCAATTGTAGCCGCGGCCTCTGGCCGCCGCTACAACGCCCTTTCCGGCGTTTTCACACAGACTCTAGAGGGCCTGACGCGGGCCTTTTGCGGCCTTCCCCCGGCGCAAAGCATGAAAGAACGCATTCTGGCGATCGATTTCGGGATTCGGCGGCTCGGCATAGCCGTATCAGACCCGCTGGGCGTGGTCGCGCTGGGTCTTCCAACGCTCGAACGCACCAACCTGGCAAGCGATCTAGCCTGGATTGGTGAATTGATCGGGGAATACGGCGCCGGGGAATTAATTGTGGGCAAGCCGTTGAGCAAGAGCGGCGAGGAAAACGATATGTCGCGCCGCGCCACCGGATTTGCCGGAAAACTGCGCGAGCGGCTGGGATGCCCGGTGAAGCTGTGGGATGAAAGGCTGAGCAGCGCGGAAGCAAACCGCATGTTGCGCGGAGCGGGTCTTGGCATGGAGAAGCGCCGCCGCGCCGTGGACAGGGTGGCGGCTACGCTCATCCTGCAGAACTACCTCGACTGGCGGGCCAACCAGCGCCACTTAGAAAGTGAAGTGGGAGATGAAGCATGAAGAAGCTGCTCTGGATCGTCCCGCTCGCCGCCTTGATCCTGGCCGGGGGATGGGTGGCGTGGGAGTTTTACACGCCCTACAAAGGCTATCCTGAAAGCGTTGTCCTCACGATCTCACCCGGCGCGCGAGCCCCTGGGGTGGCGGCTGAGCTTCAGGCGCGCGGCGTGCTGCCTTACCGTTTTCCATTCCTGTTTCGCTACTGGCTCGGGCGCCGCCGCCACGAGACCATTAAATTCGGCGAATACCAATTCGACCGGCCGCTCAACGTATCGCAGATTTATGAAAAACTGATTCGCGGCGAGGTCTTGCTTCACGCGGTGGTGATCCCGGAAGGCTCGGACCGCATGGAGATGGCGCGGATTTTCGAGCGCCAGATCGGCCTCGACTCCGCCGCGTTTCTGGCCTCTTCATCCCGCGCGGCCGCTATTCACGATCTTGATCCGTTAGCGACCTCGCTGGAAGGCTATCTTTTTCCCGACACCTACCGCTTTCCGCGCGGGGTTGCGGCCTCAAAAGTCGTCTCCACGATGCTCGCGCGCTTTCGTAAAGTGTTGGATGAACGGTTCCGCCGCGAATTGCCTCCCGGCCCCGCCAGCTTGCACAATGCCCTCACACTGGCCTCGCTGGTTGAAAAGGAGACGCCGGATGCGAAGGAGAGGCCGCTCATCGCGGGCGTCTTCACGCGGCGCCTCGAAAAGGGCATGGCGCTCGACTGCGACCCGACGGTGATCTATGCGCTGCGGCTCGCCGGAGATCAGACTGAATCCGCCAATCTCTTTAACGGACCCATCACCCGCAGCGACCTCGCTACGCCCTCACCTTATAACACCTACTTGCACGCGGGCTTGCCGCCCGGACCCATCTGCAGCCCCGGCGCCGCCTCGATTGAGGCGGCCCTGCATCCCGCCTCGGGAACCGCTCTCTATTTTGTGAGCAACAACCACGGCGGCCACATCTTTGCGGATACTCTCGCCCAGCATCACCGCAATGTCGAACAATATAGGAAGAAGCCGGCGGCGCAGCAGGGTCAGGAACCGAAAGGCGGACCAACTCCAAATAAGCCGCTGAAGCCACGGCGCAAGTAAGCTCCTATGGCGCGAAGGAACGAGGCGAGCAAGAAGCAGATGATCCTCGCGTGCTTCCATGCGAAGGGATATCAGGAAGCTGGCATTGAAGAAATGCGCGCCATCCACGCCGCGCTTCAGCGCCGCCTCCCAAGTCGCGGCAACACTTCATTTTCCTACATCGCAACCGTGCTGGAAGAGGCTGGAGTGAAGGTTCACTACGCCGGAGCCTTTGCGTCTATAGAAGAGCCTTACGCCAGCCAGTTGAAAGGTGTATTACACTTTCACGACTTTGCCGCCGCGGAGGCTTCGCTGCGGAATCTCGACGCCGCCTACCGTGAGTACGTTGCCGCCCATGACCACAAGGGCATCGGCTGCGTCCGCAAAATCCTGCTGAAAGGAAAACAGCGCGCCGAGCGGCTGGCGGCAAGCCGCCGCGTGAGCGAGCAGAAGCGCCGCGAGAAGCGGGAAATTGCCGGTTGGTTCAGGGTGTGGCTGGAGAATCCCGACATCTTTTTTGACTGGCTGGCTCTGCGCAAGCAGACAGAAGAGTTTCA
>JBOGJY010000364.1:0-4848 GCA_050745325.1 Terriglobia bacterium | reverse complement strand
CCACCACGTGGCAGTCGTCACCCTTGAGATCGCGCGCCACCGCCATGCCCAGCGCGCCTGAAATCGCGGTGCAGGCGTGGGCCACATTGAAAGTGTCGTACGGGCTTTCGGCGCGCATCGGAAACCCCGAGATGCCGCCGTATTGCCGCAGGGTAGGGAAGCGGTCGCGGCGCCCGGTCAGAATCTTATGGCCGTAGGCCTGGTGGCCGACGTCCCACACAATTTTGTCCTTCGGAGCATTGAACGTATAGTGCAGCGCCAGCGTGAGCTCCACCGCGCCCAGACTCGAAGCCAGATGGCCGCCGACCTGCGAAACCACGGTGATGAGATAATGGCGCAACTCCTCCGCTACGACGGGCAGCGCCTCGCGTGGAAGCTTTTTAAGATCATCGGGTGAATTAATCCGGGTCAGATACTGGTATTCCATTCAGGACGTCCTTTCGATCAAATAAGACGCGATCTCACAAAGCCGCACACCGCGATCGCCGTAGGGCCGGAGCGCGTCACACGCCTCTCGAACCAACTGGCCAGCTTTGCGGCGCGATTCCTCAACGCCGTACAGGGCGGGATACGTCGCCTTGTGCTGTTGCTTATCCTTGCCCGCCGTCTTGCCCAATTCTTCTGTGGATCTGATCTCATCAAGCAGATCGTCGGCAATTTGAAACGCAAGACCGATTTTCCCGCCATAGGTTGTGATGCGGTCGAGGTCATCCGGTCCCGCGCCGCCATACAGCGCCCCGCTGCGCACGGCAGCGCGAATCAGCGCGCCCGTTTTGCTGGCGTGAATGTATTCGAGGCGCGAAGCGTCCACCTTTCCGTCTTCCGCTTCGAGATCCACCACTTGCCCGCTCACCATCCCGGCGCGCGTGCCGATGGCGTGCGCCAACTCGTAGATCACCCGCAGGCTAATTTCGGATGAGGGTGAGCCGCCGCTAGCAAGCGTCTCGAAGGCAAGGGTCAGCAGCGCGTCACCCGCGAGGATGGCCATGGCCTCGCCAAAAACCTTATGGCAGGTTGGCTTGCCGCGCCTTAAATCGTCATTATCCAGAGCCGGCAGGTCATCGTGGATCAGCGAATACGTATGAATCAACTCCAGCGCCGAAGCGCGCCTCAGCAGGTCTTCCGGCTCCGCCCCAAAGAGCTTTCCCGCTTCGAAACACAAAATCGGCCGCAACCGCTTCCCCCCCGCAAAAACGGAATGGCGCATCGCCGCATGGATCGAAGGAGGAAACTCCTCCGCCGGGGGCAGCAGGCGGTGCAGTTCCCGGTCCACGCGGTCTCGCGCCAGGTCAAGGTATTGCTGGATGGTCAAAGCCGTGGTTGCGCTCAATGGGAATCACTCCGCGTCTTTCTGCTCCACTTCAAAGGGTTCAGCCGCCATCTTTCCATCGGCTCGTTTGCGGAGGATTTCCACCCGCCCTTCGGCCTCCTCCAGTTGCTTCTGGCAGACGGCGGAAAGCCGCATTCCCTCTTCATAGAGCTCAAGAGCTTTTTCAAGTGGAACCTCCGCCCCCTCCATCTGCCCGACAATCGCGTTCAGGCGCTCCAGATTGTCTTCGAAGCTTGCCGGCTTGGCCGTTTTCGATATTTGCGCCATAAAAGAATCCAAACCTGATTATTGAGCTTTACATATTATAGTGACACCCAATAGCTGTAGCGGCGGTCTGCGACCGCCGGTTTTTCGGCGCTCAGAGAGCGCCGCACCAGAGAAAGTTGTCACTACAATATGTAATCCTCATTACTCGCTGCCGGCAACGGGCTTGCCAAGGACTTCAGCCACTTCGGAGGCCATCGCATAGCGGCCAAACGGCGCCGTAATCTGAGCCCCCTGCGCCAGTCCGCGAACGTCGAGCAGCATTTCCTGAGCAATCTTCAAACCTTCGGCGCGGGCTTTGTCGCCGGTGTCCGCTTTGCGCATCCGGTCGAGAATCGACCGTGGCACCGAAACACCCGGCACTTCGTTGTTCAGAAACTCCGCGTTGCGGTAACTCGTGAGGGTGAAGATACCCGCCACAATGGGAATGGGCGGCGCGCCAGCCGCCCCAACCCGCCGGATGAACCGGGCAAGCTGTTCGGCCTGAAATACAGGCTGGGCGATGGCAAAGCTCGCGCCCGCTTCCACTTTATATTCGAAGCGCCGGACTTCCTCATCAAGATTCAGCGCATTCGGATTAACTCTCACGCCAGCGAGGAACGCCGTCTGCGCTCCCATCGGATTGCCACCCGCGTCAAGCCCGCGGTTCAGATTATGGATGATGTTTGCGAGACCGATGGAGTCCACGTCAAACACAATGGTTGCGTTCGGATCGGCTTGCATCAAGCTGGCGGCGCCGGTAATCGCCACGATGTTGGCCAGGCCCAGCGCGTGGGCGCCGAGCAGATCCGACTGAATCGCCAGCACGTTCCGTCCCCGGCAGCTATAGTGGAGCGCCGTTTCCAAGCCCACGCGCTGCTGGATGAGTGAGGCGAGCGATTGCGCGCTCATCCTGGCCGTGCCGCCCGCGCCATCCGTAATGCTGACCGCGTCGATACCCTGGCTTTTGAGGTAAAGAGCGCCCTCGATTTCCCGCGAGGGGTCGGGTCCCTTGGGCGGAATCAGCTCCACCAGCAAGGGAAATTCCTTGCGGGCGAATTTTCGCCCCAGCAGCGACCGTTGCTCTACCGGCGCCGGTTCAGCCGGAGGCAGAGGCCGCTCGGGCGCCTCGCTTACCACGCGCGCCACACTGGGATTCATCAGCCGGACCGCTCTTTTGATGGCGCGGATATGCTCTGGCGTGGTGCCGCAGCAGCCGCCCAACAGCCGCGCTCCGGCGTCGATAAAGCGATGCGCGTACCCGGCCATGTAATCCGGCGAGCAAAGATAAAGGCTCCGCCCTTCCACCGTGCGCGGCAGCCCGGCGTTCGGCTGCGCCGAAAGCTTCCGGGAGGTCACTTTGCCCATCCGCTCCAAAGCGTCGAGCACGCCCGCAGGCCCCACACTGCAGTTTATCCCGATCACGTCCGCGCCCGATTCATCGAGAAGACGCGCGAAATCTTCCGGCGATGTGCCGGTGGGCGTATTGCCATCCTCCTGGATCGTCATCTGGGCGACGACCGGAATCGCGCCCACCTCGCGCGCCGCCAGCAGCGCCTGACGCGCTTCATTCACGTCCACCATCGTCTCGAGCACGATCAAGTCCGCGCCGCCCTCTACCAGCGCCTCGATCTGCTCGCGGAAGGCCGCCCGCGCCTCTTCGAGCGACGTGGGGCCGAGCGGCTCCAGCCGCAGCCCGAGCGGCCCTACCGATCCGGCCACGTACAGGTCCTCTCCCGCAATCTCCCGGGCCAGCAGCGCCCCGGCCAGGTTAATCTCACGAACTTTTTTCTCCAGGCCGTATTTTCCCAACCTTGCCTTATTGGCCCCAAAAGTGTTGGTCTCAAGAACCTCAGCGCCAGCCTTGACGTACCCGAGGTGCACCTCCTTCACCACTTGCGGCGAGCTCAGGTTCAGATCGTCGAAACAGCGGCTGAAAGGGATACCCTTGGAGTAAAGTATGGTCCCCATCGCGCCGTCCGCTACCAGAACGCGCTTCTCGATTTTTTCTAAGAATGGCTCCCTCATCGCTTTAACAGTTTATCATGCAGAGAGATGTGTGATAAGCCGCATCCGGGACGCGCTAAGCCAATGACTTGTGGACGTGCGCGGCTCCGGTTGCAAATGGAATTCTTCAAAACCCTGTTTGTGGGTTATGCTTTTTCTTGGCATGGGGAACGGGCGGGCCGCCGGCCATCCTGCCAGTCCTGGTTGCATCGGCTGAATTCTGGGTCCGGGAGGTGGAATCCGTCTCATTTGTCTCACGCGTCTCGTGCCTCAGTTTGATGTAGAGGCGGCTTTATGCCGCCACCTTATGGCGGGGTAAACCCGCCGCTACACCCGAAACTGCGACACTACCAAATCTTTCGAGTCGAGTGGCGGCGGATTGGGATCCTGTGGCGCACCACCTATTCATTTCATTTTCTCACTTCTTCCGTCTCTACGGCTACTGGACCATTTTCCTAGGCACCATGCTTGAAGGCGCGGGTGTGCCGCTGCCAGGGGAAACGCTTCTCCTTTTCGCGGGGTTTCTCGCCCGCACCGGTGACATCCACTTAACCATGGCCATTTTGGCCGCCATTAGCGGGTCTACTGCGGGGGAGTGCGGGGGATACCTGATTGGCCGGCTGGGGGGCGATGCGTTCCTCGAAGCGCACCGGAAGCGGCTCTTTATTTCCTCAAGTGTTTATGAGCGGTCGCGGGCTGTCTTCCTGAAGAACGCAGGATGGGCAATTCTTGCCGCCCGCTTCATCGCCGGTTTCCGGGAGTTAGCAGGGATCGTTGCGGGCGTCTTCCGGATGGATTTCTCCGCCTTCTTCTTTTACAACTTCGTTGGCGCAATTGCATGGTCCGGCGCCATGTGCGCCATTGGTTTCCTGGTCGGCAAAAGCTGGAGACGGCTGTTGCACGTTTTTGGACATATCGACTTGGCGGCCGTGATTGTTTTCGCCGGTGTAGTGGCGGCGCTTGCCATACGCTATTGGAGACGCGGACGTAAGAAGCCCAATTGACCCGCTAGAGTCGTGTCACCGAAGTTCATTAAATAAGCCAGCTCCGCAGGAGCGGCAGAATATAGCCCACGGCGCGAGCCGTGGGTTCGCAAAGTGTCCCTCTCCCGCCAGTGCGGGAGAGGGGCGCCGAAGGCGGGGTGAGGGCCGCTTGATCCCAGGGCTTCCACCCTGGGCTACCTTCTTCCGCCCCTGACGGGGCTCTGAAGCCGGCCCCTGGAAACAGGGAAACTTCATCAACGAACTTCGGTGACATAACACTAGGAT
>JBOGJY010000363.1:0-2250 GCA_050745325.1 Terriglobia bacterium | reverse complement strand
ATGCGTCCCTTTTCACATACCAGGGAGGCAGGCGGAATACCATGCGCCTTGAGCAAATCCATCAGCCGCTTGCCGCTCTCGTCATCGCCAATCACGCCCCAGGGAATCGCCTTGCCGCCGAGCGCCGCAATGTTCGCGGCAACGTTGCCAGCGCCGCCGGGATAGCCCTGAACGGCATCCGCCCGGTCCACTAAAACAACTGGCACGGGGGCTTCGGGGGAGATGCGTGTGGCCTCGCCCCGCAGGACTTCATCGAGCATGAAGTCACCCAGCACGCCGATGGTCTTGCCGCGGAATGCCTGGAGAATTTTGGTCAAGTGGTCGTGATGGGTATTCTGCATCATTAAGTCTCAATTGCTTTGCTGCGGCCCTCACCCACAGTTCGCGGTCCCCCCCTCTCCCGCGAGCGGGAGAGGGCTATAATTCTCTTCTCTTTTTCCGCCCCTCTCCCAGAGGGGGAGGGTTGTGATTCTGTTTGCTTTTTTCGCCCTTGTCCTAAATAGAAACACCCTTGGCGGCATAAAGCCGCCGCTACGTGTTTGCCAACAAACTGCTAACTCATCTGCCGGGCATGGCTCAACACCAAGTCCGCCGCTGCGCGCACTTGATCGAACGTCACCGAAAGAATACACTCCGGCCGCTCGAAGCGATAGCACCGGTCTCCCGGACACGGATTGCACTCGTAAGGGTTCTGAACCACGCTAAAGATGTTTTCCCGCTGGCTTGCGGCCCCGCCTGGATGTAATTCAGAGCCTGCCCACGGCTTCCAGATGCTTGCGTTGGATGAACCGAAGATGACCACAAGAGGACGGCCTAAGGCGGCGGCAAGATGCGCGGGGCCGCTGTCATTGCCTACGAATAGCCTTGCTCCGGCGATCGCCGCGATGAATCCTTCGAGACCCAGGCCTTCCAGTCGTCTTATGGGCCGCCTTATAGGCGTTCCGGCTGCCCGCTCGACTTCATCCAGGCAAGCGGATTCTCCCGGCCCTGCGGAGTAGATCACGCTGAGCCCGGCGCTTTGTTCGAGATATTCCCCGAGGCGGGCGAACTGTTCGGGCGGCCACTGCTTGGTGCGAAAGAGCGCGGGGGGATGCAGAATGGCGTAATCGCGCCCCGGGGGCAGTCCGAAATGCCGCAGCTTTTCCTGCCACAGCGCCACGCCCGCTGGGGTGACGAAGACCTCGGAAGGCGGAACCGGCTGCAAAGGCAATCCAAGCCAGAAAAACGGGGCGGCTTGATGTTCCGCCGTGTGGATGACGGGCTGGGAAAGAATGGTCTGCGCGTTGGGGGCGGAGAGATCATAGATGCCCTGGCTGCGGAAGTTAAAAAAGCCGGCCTTCCACCGCGCTCCGCTCAGGCGGGTGAGATGGGCGCTGGTGGGACCGCCGTGCAGGTTCAGGCAAAGCGCAAATCTTTTTGAGCGAAGCTCGCGCGCCAGCCGGAGCAGCTCCAAAGTTTTCGCCACACCCTTCTTCCGGCGGAGGACCAAAACTTCATCTACGCATGGGTTATTTCTGAGAATCTCCTGGAAGCGGTCTTCGATAAGAACGGAGAGCCGCAGGTCAGGCCGCCACTGCTTGACCATGCGGAGGCTGGGCGTAAGCAGGACAATATCGCCGAGTGAACGCAAGCGAATCACCAGCAGCCGTGAGTCTGGGGGAAGGCTGGGCAAAAGAGAGGCCGGATTCATGAAAGCTCGCCGTGGCGAAGCGCGCCGGAGACCGTCATTCTACTTTAATCCGCTTCAATCCCCCTCAATCTTCGCTTCGTCCACAAGCATGACGGGAATATCGTCTTTAATCGGATAGACGCGCCGGCACTGGACGCACTTGAGTCCCTGGCCATCCGGTGTTAGCTTGACGGCGGCTTTGCACTGCGGGCACACGAGAATATCGAGAAGCTCTTGGCTGACGGCCATCGGTGAAAACTCCTTGCGTTGAACTGTTTCCACGTTAACAAACGGCCCCGGCAAATTCAAGGCTTTCCGCCATTTGGCAGTGTCTCAGTTTGATGTAGAGGCGGCTTTATGCCGCCACAATAGGGCGGGGTAAACACGCCGCTACACCCGAAACTGCGACACTACCTGCCAATTGATCACGTAATGTAAGGCGGCCGGAAATTACGTTTCGCAAAATCAGTAAAATGTGCTTGACAGGCTGGCCCGGCCCGCCTAAACTCAAACTTTAAAATTGAATATTGATTCAGTAACCCTGAATCTCATCTAGAGTGGTCGAGGGACGGGCCCAATGA
>JBOGJY010000362.1:0-4480 GCA_050745325.1 Terriglobia bacterium | reverse complement strand
AGTTGGTCCATCGACGACCGCCGGTATAATTTTCAGTTTGGCACGGAAATCGGATGGGAGATCAAGCACGGGCGCAAGACCCGCATGTTGAAGAACCCAAGCTACGGCGGCATCACGACAGAATTCTGGAATTCGTGCGACGCTATTTGCGGGCCGGAAGAATGGGTGCTGTGGGGCACTCCCAACTGCGGCAAGGGCCAGCCCATGCAGACCATGGGCACGGGCCATGGAGCGTCGCCCTCACGCTTCCGCAAGGTCAGGGTGGGCGTGGCCTACGAATAAAATTAGAGATTTTCTGACTGATCCATTAGTCATTGAGTCATTGCCTTCAACACCGGAGATTAAATCCCGGAACTCAAAACTTCGGCTTCACAGGCAGCATTTCAATGGCCCAATGACTCAATGAAAAAATGATTCAATGATCCTAGCCCGCCAACTCGCAGACGAACTTTTCGGCAAGGTTCTCAAATACTCTTGCGCGGAGGAAACGGAAGCCTCCATTACGGGAACCTCCTATTCGCTCACCCGCTTTGCCAACAACGCCATCCACCAGAACGTTTCTGAGGAGGATCTCAATATTTCCGTGCGTGCCGTATCCGATCATCGAACGGCGCGCGCGAGCACCAACAAGACGGATGACGACTCCATCCGCGAGACCTGTGAGGCCGCGCTCGAGCTCGCGCGGTTGCAGCCGCCAGACCCGGAGATGCTGCCCCTCCCTGGACCTCAGACATACCGGGTGGTGAACCGGCTGGATCAAGAGACCGCGCAGTTAAGCCCGCAAGTTCGCGCTGAAACGGTTCGCCAGGTGATCGACCGCGCCGAGAAGGACCATCTGACGGCCGCCGGCGTCTTTTCGAGCGGCTCTTCCGCGCAGGCGCTCTACAATTCCCGCGGAATCTCCGCTTTCCACGAAGAATCCGTTTCTGAGTTCTCGGTGACGATGCTCGGCGAAACAAGCTCGGGCTGGGCTAAAAGAACGGGCCAACAAGGGCGCACGCTCGGAGTTGATGAGCTGGCCGACCGCGCCGCCCGCAAGGCGCTCTCCAGCCGCGAGCCCCGCGAAGTTCCGGCGGGCAAGTATACGGTGATCCTTGAGCCTTCCGCCGTGATGGACCTGCTTGGCTTTTTCCTGCTCGATTTTGGCGGCCTTGCCGTCGATGAGCAACGAAGCTGCTTTACCGGCCGCGTGGGCGCCAAGGTTCTGGGAGAGAACATTCAGATTCACGACGACGTTTATCATCCGTCCCAGAGCGGGGCGCCTTTCGACGGCGAGGGCGTGCCGCGCCAGCGGGTGACGCTGGTGGAAAACGGCGTGGTCAAGAACCTGGTTTATTGCCGCCAGACGGCCCAAAAGATGAAGACACAGCCCACCGGACATGGGTTTCCCTTGCCCAACGAATATGGCGAGGCGCCGCTGAATCTGGTGTTCGAGGGCGGCCATCACAGCGAAGAAGAAATGATCCGCTCAACTACACGCGGCCTGCTGGTGACGCGCTTCTGGTACATCCGCGAGGTTGATCCTTACACCAAAATTCTCACCGGCATGACGCGCGACGGCACGTTCTTGATTGAAGACGGCGAATTGAAGTACGGGGTGAAAAATTTCCGGTTCAATCAAAGCTTGCTCGAAATGCTGAACCAGGTGGAAATGATGAGCGCGCCCGTACGTGCCGCCGGTGAAGAGTCGGTTGAGATGGTGGTGCCCACCATGAAGGTCAAGGACTTCAATTTCTCCTCCATCACAAAGTTTTAGTCAGGCGCCCGCTGTTTGTCGTCAGTTGCCGGCATATCGCCGCCGGCGATATGCTGATAGAAGTTGTCCGGGTGGGCTGTCCGTTTCTGGCGCTATCGTCTAGGGGTTAGGACGTGAGATTCTCAATCTCAAAACCCGGGTTCGATTCCCGGTAGCGCTACCACAACATTGCCACGTCCCTTCAGAAATCAATTAATACAGCCAACCGGTAGATGATGACGATGCTGCGCTTGAATAAGTTTGCGCTATACTTGATCCATGAACATCGAGAAAACTATCGAGTTTATTATCGGTCAGCAGGCCCAGTTTTCAGCAGACATCCACATATTGAAGGAACAGCAGGCCGAAAATGCGCGCCAGATTCAAGCCAACAGCGTCCAGATTGAAGCCAACTCCACCCGCATCGGCCAATTGGTGGACGTGTGCATGTCGCTTGCCCGTCACAGCGAAGAGACCGGGCGCAGCATGAAAGAGGGCTTCCGTGAGTTAAAGGAAATCCAAGCCCACACCGAATACAAGCTCAACGCCCTCATCGAAACCGTCGACAAGCTCGTTCAGCGAAATGGCGGTCACGGTAAATCTTAAATCTGCGTTCTCAATCTCAAAACCCGGGTTCGATTCCCGGTAGCGCGACCAAACTCACCTGTACTTTTAGTCTTTATCATCTCACAGTGACACCGCGCGGCTGAAGGGGCGCGAGGGCTACCCGAACGGGTAGCGGCCGAGATCAACCGCCCGGTCCGCCAGGCGGCGCTTAAGCGCGATGGTATCGACAGGCGAGCGCTTCAGGAAGCGGCGGAGCAGCGCCGATTGCGCGCGAAGCAGATCACCTTCAGCGATGCGCGGCAGCGCGCGGCGCGCCTCCATTTCCATGCGATCCGCAGCCTCGTGGATGAAACAGCGCGCGGCATCACAATGCGGCCGAGCGCCTTCCGGCGGATCTCGCAGCATCTGCTTTTCGGCCCGAAGCAAGGCGCTTTCCATCGCATAAATCCCAATCACCAGATTGCTCAAAGCTCCGATCACCTCCTGCTCTTCTGAAATCGCCTGGCCAAACTTCTGCACGGCGCCGCCCGCAACCAGCAGCGCCGCTTGCTTCGCGCCTTCCACAATCCGGGCTTCAGAGGCGAGTGGTCCGTCCATCTCTTCGCCATTGAATGATGGCGCATCGAGCGCGTGATTCAGCGCTTTCTGCGCGGCAGGGATCAAAGCCAATTCGCCCTTCATCGAGCGCTTGAGCAGCATGTCCACAATGAGAAGCCGGTTGATCTCATTGGTCCCTTCGTAAATGCGGTTCACGCGCTGATCGCGGTAGGTGCGCTCGACTTCATAATCCGCGCTGAACCCGTACCCGCCAAAAATCTGAACTGTCTCATCAGCCACATCATTCAGGCATTCGGCGCCGGTCACCTTCAAAATGGAACACTCCACCGCGTATTCCTGAAGCGCAGCCAGCATCCGCTGTGGAGCGGCGGTGCGGGCGCTCCCGCTTTCATCAGAACTTTCCCAGGGGCCATCCATCCGCGCGTCAATCATCCCTGCCGTGCGGAATGACATGCTCTCAGCCGCGTAAATCCGCTCCACCATCTGGCCAAGCTTTTCCTTGATCAGCCCAAAATCGGAAATGGGACGCCCAAAGGCTTGCCGCTCTTTGGCCCATTTGATGGCGGGCGTCATCAAGATTTTGGACCCGCCGATGCACCCGGCGCCCAGCTTGAGCCGGCCCATATTCAGAATGTTGAAGGCGATCTGGCGCCCTTTTCCAATTTCACCCAGAACGTTTTCAACTGGAACGTGAACATTCTCGAAGACGACCGGAGTAGTTGAAGAGCCGCGAATACCCATCTTGTGCTCTTCGGCGCCGGGCGCTACCCCAGGGAACGCGCGTTCCACGATGAAAGCCGTAAAATGTTCGCCGTCAACTCGCGCAAAGACGATATAGACGTCCGCGATGCCGCCGTTCGTCGTCCACATCTTGGTCCCATTCAGGATATAGTCCGTGCCGTCGGGGCTAAGCATGGCCCGGGTTTTACAATGAAGCGCGTCCGAGCCCGAACTCGACTCACTTAGGCAGTACGCGCCCACCCACTCGCCGCACGCGAGGCGCGGAAGGTATCTGGTTTTCTGCTCATCGGTCCCGAAGAGCGCGATGGGAAGAATCGCAATGCCCGACTGGGCGCCAATCGTCGCCGCCCAGGCGCCGTCGCGCGCCATCTTTTCAGAGACGATAATCGAGGAGACCTTATCCAGACCGAGCCCGCCGTATTGTTCGGGAACGTCGGTCGCGCACAAGCCAAGATCAGCCGCTTTTTTTAGGAGCTCGCGCAGCAAGCCCGGCTGCTTCTGCTCAATCTCTTTGAGACGGGGAGCTATCTCTTGATTGGCGAACTCTTCGGCCGTTTGGGCGATCAAGCGTTGCTGATCGTTGAGATCTTCCGGGGTGAAAACGCCGTCCGGCTGGCGCGCTTCAATCAGGAATGCGCCTCCCTGCGCCGCCATCGTTTTTGATTCACTCAACACAACCATTCAAGCTCCACTCGCCACTCGTAATTGCTTCCGATCATTGCAGGTTCTCAAAGATTCCCGCGGCGCCCATCCCTCCGCCCACGCACATCGTCACCATGCCGTAGCGCACGCCGCGCCGCCGCATTTCGCTCAGCAGCGTCGCGGTCAACTTCGCGCCCGTGCAGCCGAGTGGATGCCCAAGGGCAATCGCGCCGCCAT
>JBOGJY010000361.1:0-2099 GCA_050745325.1 Terriglobia bacterium | reverse complement strand
ATTAAAAACCGGCGGCCAGAGGCCGCCGCTACAAATACGGGGCCAACCCTGGTAAAGCCCCCGGCTCACGCCAGGGGATACTTACTGATCCCTGTGGCTGTTAGCTTTTGCAAGTTGGATGAAAATGCATATGCCTGATTGTCACATTTCCCGTCTGGCGGGCGTCTTAATAGCATAGAATCGGGAGGTCCGGGTGCCGGTCATAGCGGAAGGATTGGCGAAATTGAGCGATGAGAAGTACGCAGGCGGCGCTGAAACCGGCTGGTCTGAGGAGGCGTTTCAGCGCGTCTTTCTTGAGAACTATGCCCGCGTGGCGGGGGTGCTCCACAGGATTGTGGGCGACCACTCGCGGGCCGAGGACCTGGCCCTCGAGGCTTTTTGGAGACTTTACCGCCAACCGCGGCTCCGTGAGGGTGAAGGCAATCCGAGCGGCTGGTTGTACCGCACGGCGGCCCGCCTGGGCATTGACAGCCTGCGAGCAACAACGCGGCGTGGGCGGTATGAGCAGCAGGCAGGACGGCTGCTGAACCCGCACTCAGACGCCGACCCGCTCGAAGACGTTCTGCGGGCGGAGAGGCAATCGCAGGTGCGCAGGGTGCTTGCCGTTCTGCGGCCGGCGCAGGCGCAGCTCCTCATTCTGCGAGCCAGCGGGTTTTCCTATCAGGAACTCTCAGAAACCCTGCAGGTTAAACGGGGAGCGGTCGGTACGATGCTGATCCGCGCGGAAAACCAATTCCGTAAGCGTTACGAAAGACTATACGGGAAACAGGAGGAGTTATGAATTGCCTTTCGGATGAAGTATTGCGAGCCAAGCTGGATAACGAACTGGGCGAGACGGAGCGGATGGAAGCCGGGCGGCACCTTGCCACATGCGAGCCTTGCCGGAAACGCTTGGAACAGATGTCACGCGCGAGCGGCGAAGTGGCGCAATCGATTGCCGAGCTTACACCTCTGGCGCCTCTAGCGCCTGCCGAAGCGAGCGATCCGGGACGCGCGTTATCGCGCTTTCAGGCCCGGCTGGATGCGGAAGCCGCGATGGCGCCGCGGCGGGGCGGCTTGCTGGCGAATATTTTCTCGAGGCACCCCATGCCCGCATGGAGCGCCGCGGCGATCGTCGCGATCGCCGTGATTCTGGTGGCATTCGCTCCGGCCCGGAGCCTGGGGCAGCGCGTGCTGGCGATGCTGCGCGTGCAGAAAGTCACGGTGGTTCCGGTAGACTTCAATGTTTCGCCAGGGCCCAACACGGAGGCCCTCGTCCGGCAGGTGATCTCAAACGATGTGACGGTCACATTGGCGCCGGGCAAACCGCAGGCGGTTGCCGACGTGGCCCAAGCGAGCGCGCTCGCAGGATTTCAGGTTCGATTGAGCGCCAACGGCCCTGGCGCGCCCCAGATCGGCGTGGTGGGCGAACAAGCTTACACGATGGCGCTTGACCAAAACCGCCTGCAGGGAATCCTCAATAGCTTTGGACGGAACGATCTTCAAATCCCCGCGTCGGTCAACGGCCAAACCATCGCGGTGCATATCCCGAAGTTAGCGATCGTCCGCTATGGAAACTGTCCGGCGGCGCGCCGTGGCGCAAATACGGCCGGGGATCAGCAGAGCGCGCCGGCCGCGGGCGCGGGGTGCATCATGCTGGTTGAGGCGCCGAGTCCCATCGTCAGCGTTCCGCCGGACTTGAACGTGAATCAACTCTTTCAAATTGGGCTCGAGGCGGCGGGCATGAGTCCGCAGGAAGCGCAGGCTTTCTGCCAGACAGTGGATTGGAAATCAACCCTGGTCGTTCCCATTCCCAGCCGCGCCAGCTCGTATGTTGAAGAGCAGGTAGACGGAGTGCAGGGTGATTTGATTATGGGCTCCTCGTCCCACGGGCGGCCGGCGGAATTCGAGCTGATCTGGGTGAAGAACGGCATCATTTATTCGATCCACGGTTTCGGCGACTCCAGGCAAGCTCTGGCGCTGGCCGGTTCTCTAAGTTGACCCTCGGCAAGGTCGCCCGAGATACGAGGGCGCGGGTGAGGGCTGTAGCGGCGGCCTCTGGCCGCCGGTCTTTACGATTAAAAACCTGCGGCCAGAGGCCGCCGCTACAATATGAATCC
>JBOGJY010000360.1:0-11717 GCA_050745325.1 Terriglobia bacterium | reverse complement strand
GACGACGCTCGTGTCGCCGGCGCCGTGCGGCCGCTCGATCACGCGGCGACCCGTTGCGCCGTTTGCGCGGAGCGCGCCATGCTGCGGCGCCTCGGTGGCGGCTGCCAAACTCCGATTGCGGCATATGCGGGCGCTTCAAACATCTCGATAGAAATTTCCGGCGCTGTCGCCAGCCCGGACGGCGTGCGCGTTGTCCGCGCCAGCATAAAGGGCGCGGCCAGCGATCCCGAAGCAGCCGGCGCGCTGCTGGCCGAAGAACTGCTCAAGCAGGGCGCCGCGGCGCTGCTTTCGTTGTGATGGCGCCGATTTTTCCTGCTGAAGAACCAAAGGGTGGCGCAGACATGGCGCAGTTTGCCTTGTCTGCGATTCGACACGCTCGCCGTGATCGTACACATCGTAACAGCGGCGCCACCACGTAAAAAACATGCCAGCTAAAGTCTATCTTGTCGGCGCTGGACCCGGTGACCCCGGCCTGCTTACGCTTAAGGGCCGCGCCCTGCTCGAGAGGGCTGGGTGCGTGATCTACGATTTCCTGGTGAGCGAGGAACTACTGCGCTGCGTACCCGCTGACTGCGAGAAAGTTTTCGCGGGCAAGCGGGCTGGCCGCCACGTGATGACGCAGGATGAAATCAACCGCCTCATGATCGAGCGGTCCCGGGCCGGGACCCTGGTGGTTCGCTTGAAGGGAGGCGACCCGTTCATCTTTGGACGCGGTGGTGAAGAAGCGGCGGCGCTCGCGCAGGCTGGCGTGCCTTTCGAGGTGGTCCCCGGCGTTTCCGCAGGAAGCTCCGTGCCCGCTTACGCTGGCATCCCCTTGACGCATCGCGGCCTTTCTTCGTCGGTCACATTCCTTACCGGGCATGATGACGCCAGCGGCCTTGAATCATTAAAGCCTGAGGATGCCCGCGAGGCGCGGACTGGCACGCTCGTATTCTTTATGGGAGCGCGCAACCTGCCCGAGATTACCGCCGCGCTGATCGATCAAGGGCGCGCAGCGTGCACCCCCGCCGCTGTGATTCGATGGGGAACGACTTCTGACCAGGAAGTTGTAACGGGGACGCTCGCAGACATTGCATCGAAAGCGGCAGGCGTCCATCCGCCGGCGCTCGCAGTGGTTGGCGATGTGGTGAAACTTCGTGAGCAGCTCCAGTGGTTCGAGCGCCTGCCTTTGTTTGGGAAGCGCATCGTGATCACACGCCCCCGGGAGCAGTCCGAGTCCTTCCGCCAGATGTTGATCGAGCGGGGCGCGCAGCCGGTCGACCTACCGTGCATTGAGATTCGAGAGCCGGCTTCGTGGCAGCCGCTTGACGGCGCGATTGGGCGCCTCAACGAATTTAATTTTCTGCTGGTAACTTCCGCGAACGGCGCGCGCAATTTCATGGCGCGCCTGCGGGCGTGCGGGCTTGATTCGCGCAGTCTGAAAGGAATCGAGATTGGGGCGATTGGGCCCGCCACCGCCGCCGAGCTCGTGCGGCATGGCGTTCGCGCTGATTTCGTGCCTCGCGAATATCGGGCCGAGGGATTGCTCGAAGAGCTCGGCGCCCGTGAGCTACAAGGCAAGTCGTTTCTGATTCCGCGCGCCCGCGTCGCGCGCGACCTGGTCCCGCGCGTCCTTCGAGAAAGAGGAGCGCGCGTGGAGGTGATCGAAGCCTACTACGTCACGGCGCCGGATTACCGGCCAGACCATCTTGAGGCCTTGTTGTCGCCAGCTCCGCATATCGTCACATTCACCAGCTCATCCACAGCCACGAATTTTTGTAGGCTTCCCATCCCAACTGAAGCGCAGCGGAAACTCGCTGGCGCGACAATTGCTTCCATCGGTCCAGTTACGTCAGATACGCTTCGCAGCTTGGGGCTTGAGGTAGCTATAGAGGCTCGCGAGTCTACGGTCACGGGTCTTGTTGCGGCGTTGGAAGATTATTGCCGGAAAAAGCCCGGTATTTCGTGACCCTGGTCCGCATTATCACGACCACTTTATACAGAGCGACATGAGCCGGCCCCGTGTTTTTCTGGCCCCGTGCTGTCCTAAGCGCCGAAAATCGCCGGTAGCGCACCCGGTGACTTCCGGCGAATTAGAGATAAATGGGTTGCATTTCTTGTCAAGGTTTGGATAAACTCCAAATGTAGTCCTGGGGGGCTCGGAGACGCGGCCTTTTGACCCTCTTCCGAATGCGCTCGCCAGACCTTTCGCAAGAGAGGAAATTATGTTCAGACTGGATGCGGATAAGAAGGTTCACTTCTGCGATGGGGTTACGCGCCGGGACTTCCTGCACGCTGGCTCGCTCGCCATGCTTGGCCTCACACTCCCGCAGTTTATGGACCTCAAGGCGATGGGGGCGGTGAATCCCAAGAAGGACATCAATTGCATCCAGTTGATGCTGGTGGGAGGGCCGAGCCAGATCGACACGTGGGACATGAAGCCGGACGCGCCCGCCTCTATTCGCGGACCCTACAAACCCATCCACACGAATGTCTCCGGCGTTGAGATCTCCGAGATCTTTCCCCGCATGGCCAAGCACGCGGACAAATTCGCGCTGCTGCGCTCGGTTTATCACACCGCCGCCGCCGTGCACGATACCGGCTGCCAGATGATGCAGACCGGGCGGCTTTTCCGCGGCGGACTCGAATCTCCGAATTACGGCAGCGTCCTCAGCGAGCGGGAAGGCCCGAAGAGCGCGATTCCGGCCAACGTGCTGCTGCCTTATCCCATCGGCCAGCTTGGTGGCAACCTTCCTCATGGCGATACGGCGGGTTTCCTGGGAAAGAAATACGATCCGTTCGTTTTGAATTCGGATCCATCTGATCCGCATTTTCAAGTTCCAGACATGCTGCCTCCCGACTACATTGCGGCGCTGCGCGTCGACCGGCGCCGCGACTGGCGGAACCTGATTGACCAATCCGTTTCATACTTTGAATCGAATCAGGACGCCAAGCTGATGGATTCCACCTTCAGCGAGGCTTACACCTTAATGACTTCTTCGAAAGCGCGCGCCGCCTTCGACCTCGGCCAGGAATCTGAGGACGTTAGAAAGAAATACGGCATTAACCGCTTCGGCCAGGGCTGTCTGCTGGCCCGCCGCCTGGTGGAAAATGGCGTGCGGTTTGTTACCGTCAATATGTTCGAGACGGTTTTCAACGAAATCACCTGGGACATCCACGGTTCAGCCCCGTTCAGCCCCATCAGTTGCATGAGCAATCTGGTGGGTCCGATGTTTGATAACGGATTTACGTCGCTCATCGAAGACCTCAGCCAGCGTGGGTTGCTCGAGAACACTTTGGTGGTGGCCACAGGCGAGTTTGGCCGCACACCGCGCATCAATCCCGCCGGCGGCCGCGATCACTGGCCCCAGTGCTGGACCGTCGTGTTTGCAGGTGGCGGCATCAAGGGCGGCCAGGTGGTGGGCGCCTCGGACTCTATCGCCGGCGCGCCGAAAGACCGTCCCGTGCAGCCCTCGCATATTGCCGCCACGGTTTATCACGCGCTTGGAATCCCAATCGACTTGATTCTCACAACGCCAGAGGGCAGGCAGGTGCGCCTGGTTGATCACGGATTTGACCCCATCATGGAGTTGTTCTCGTAACCACGGAGGTTTACCAGTGAACCTTGTTCATCGCGCGCTATTGAACGTCATTTGGGTGGTGACAGCCGGCGTGATGGTCTGCGCCACGGTCGCGCTAAGCGTACGGCCTTCCGAAGCCAGCCAACAAAGCCAGGCGGCCCAGGTGGGCCAAGCGGCGCCTTACCACAGCTTTGATAAGTCTGAGAACGCCTCGCAAAACTGGGGCCACGGCAAGACGCAGAAAATCCAACCCGTGGCCGCGCACGCGACGCCAAGCAATTCCCCGCTTACGGGGATCAAGATGCTGCCCGCGGCGGTCTCGCTCTCAATCCCACTGCTGAACCAACGCGTGATCGTGGAAGCAACTTATGCCGACGGTCACGTGGCTGACGTGACTTCGCAGGCCGCCATCGCCGTCTCAAGCTCAAGCGTCGCCAAGGTGGACCCCGATGGATTTATCCGGCCAGAGGGCAACGGCCGCGCGACGATTAACGCGGCATTTAAGGGTCGCGCGGCTGCGGCGCCGATCGAGGTGACGAACTTCACCTCGCCGTTCGTGTGGAGCTTCCGCAACCACGTGCTTCCCGTCATGACGAAGATGGGATGCAATTCCGGTCCATGCCACGGCGCTGCCGCCGGAAAAAACGGATTTAAGCTTACGCTGCGTGGCTTTGACCCGGAGACCGACTACTACACGCTTACGCACCAGGCTATCGGCAGACGAACGAATCGAATGGAGCCCGCTAAAAGCCTGATCCTGCTGAAACCCACGCTGACGATTGCGCACGGCGGGGGCCAGCGGTTCCCTGTAGGCTCGCCGGAATACAAGGTGATTTCGGGATGGATCGCCGCTGGAATGCCGCCGCCGAAAGCGTCCGACGCGCGCATTGTGGACCTGCAGGTGTATCCGCACGAGGCGTCTCTGGTTCCTGGCGCCGGGCAGCAACTGGTGGTGATGGCGAAGTTTTCCGACGGCCACTACGAAGACGTCACCCGCTGGGCGAAATACGATAGCGGCGACGAAGGTGTAGCTACGGTGAACGATTCCGGCTTGGTCACCATGCACGGCTATGGTGAGGCGCCGGTTACCGTGTGGTATCTGAGTCACGTGACTTTTGCGCGCATGAGGATTCCGTATCCGTTCGGCTTGGATGAAGCCGCTTTCCGCCGCGCCCCGCGGCACAATTACATCGATAACTACGTGCTCACGCACCTTGAACAGCTTCATGTTTCGCCGTCGCCGCCAGCCACTGACGCCGAATTCATCCGCCGCGCCTATCTAGACGCCGCCGGCATTCTTCCCATGCCGCAGCAGGTGGAAGCGTTCCTCAAGGACAAATCGCCGGACAAACGCAACCACCTGATTGACGCGCTCATGAAACGTCCCGAGTTCGTTGACTACTGGGCCTACAAGTGGTCGGACATGCTTCTGGTCACAAGCAACCGGCTTTCCTATCCCGAAATGTGGAGCTATTACGATTGGATCCGCGCCAGCGTGGCCCGCGACGAGCCGTGGAACCAATTCGTGGGCGAGATTGTCACGGCCAGCGGAAATACGCTCGAAAACGGCGCGGCCAATTACTGGGTGATCCACCGCGATCCAATTGATATCTCCGAAAACATGACCGAGGCGTTCCTCGGCATTAATATTACCTGCGCGCATTGTCACAATCACCCGCTGGCCAAATGGACGCAGAAAGATTACTACGGTATGGCGGATCTGTTTGCGCGCGTGCGGCTGAAGATGGGCGCGCCTGGGGGCTCGCGGCCCGGTATTGGGCCCATTTTCCGCGACGTGACGGTATACTCCGGCGCCGCGGGCGAGTACACCGACGACCGCTTCACGCACCCGCTGCCGCCCAAGCCGCTGGGCGCTCCAGCCCTGCCGCTCGATACCACCGCCAATCTGCGCGCCTACTTTGCGCAATGGCTCACATCCCCGTCCAACCCGTTCTTCGCCCGCGCCGTCGTGAACCGGGTCTGGAAGAATTTTATGGGCGAGGGCTTGGTTGAGCCGGTGGACGACATGCGCGCCACCAATCCGCCCACCAATGAGGCGCTGCTGAACGCGATGACGAAAGACTTTGTGGCGCACGACATGGATGTGGATTATCTCATCCGCACCATCATGCAGTCGGCTACCTATCAGACCTCTTCCCAGCCTACAAAAGAAAACGTAGTGGATGAGAAGTATTATTCGCATTACCTCATCCGGCGGCTGCCGGCGGAGGTGTTACTTGACGCGCTTTCGCAGGTGACGAAGGAACCGGAGCAGTTCGCCGGCTATCCGCCTGGTACTCGCGCCCTGCAATTGCCCGACACGGCCGTGAAGTCTTACTTCCTGACGGCGTTTGGCCGCCCCTTGCGCGAACAGACGCAAGAGAGCGAGCGCAGCTCCGTGCCAACCATTACCCAGGCGCTGCACACCATCAACGGCGATACACTTAATGGCAAACTGCGGGCCCAAGGCAACGAGCTCGACCAGCTTATCAAGGCCGGCGATTCGGACGCGCAGATTATCACCCAGCTTTACCTTGCCGCATTCAGCCGCTATCCCTCAAGCTCCGAACTGAGCGCGCTCACCAGCCGGCTGGCTACGGCGGAAACGCAAAAGCTCAAAAGCGGCGTTAACGCGCGCCGCGCTGCGCTCGATGATCTCACGTGGGCAATGCTCACGAGCCGGGAATTTGTCTTCGATCACTAAAAACAAGCGAGGCGTCAATCGAGACCCATCAGACCGGCGAGGCGGGCGCCACCGCGAAACGGCTCGACCTATCATGAAGCTCAAATTTCCAATGCGCGCGCTCGTTTTTGCTGTTGCCGTGTTTCTATTTGCTAGTCCTCTTCTGCGCGCACAAGCGGCGGCGGGCGCAGCTTCCTACCAAGCCGTCACAACCATCCTGCAGCAAAAATGCCTTGCCTGTCATAGCAGCGACGCCAAAATGGGCGGCTTCGTCATGGCATCCTACCAAACACTGATGAAGGGTGGCAAGCACGGCGCCGAAATCGTGCCAGGGAGCAGCGCCAAGAGCCGTCTGGTTCTCATGGTAGAAGGTAATGTGCAGCCGCGGATGCCTTTTGGCGGCAATCCGCTTTCCCCGGCCGAAATCGCAACCTTTAAAGCCTGGATCGACGCGGGCGCAAAGGGGCCTGCGACGGGGGAATCCGCCAGCATTCAGCAAAAGCTCAACATTCCAGACATAAAGCCGCGCTTTCCGGAGAAGTCTCCTGTGGCATCGGTGGCCTTTTCGCCCGATGGCAAAACCCTGGCCGTGGGTGGGTACAAAGAAGTCCGCCTTCTCGACCCTGGCAGTGGAAAGCTTCTGCGTCAGCTCGATGGCGCCGTTGGCATGGTGCGTTCGGTGGCCTTTAGCCGCGATGGCAGGTGGCTGGCTGCGGGCGGGGGATTGTGCCAGCGGAGCGGCGAAATCCAGCTTTGGGATTTGCAATCGAGCCGCCTCGCGCACACCATGCAGGGTCATCACCACGACTGCATCTATTCCGTCGCCTTCAGTCCGGACGGCAAGCTTCTTGCTTCTGGGAGCTATGACCGGCTGATCAAACTGTGGGATCCATCCTCTGGCAAGGAACTCCGCACGCTCAAGGATCATATTGACGCCGTTTTCGCCGTGGCTTTCAGCCCGGATGGCAAGTGGCTCGCATCCGGCTCGCAGGATGACAGCGTCAAAGTCTGGAACGTGGCCACGGGCGAGCGCCTTTACACGCTCAGCGATCCGGTGGATGGCATCTCCTGCATCGCCTTTTCGCCTTCCGGCAAGCAGATCGCCGCCGCCGGCTACGACACGCGCATTTACATTTGGAGCCTTTCACAGACGGGAGGCGCCCTCGATCAGTCGCTGATCGCAGACGAGGGCAGCATCTTGCAGATCGCCTGGTCGCCGGACGGACGGCAGATTATCACCAGCTCCTCGGACGGCTCAATCCGAATCCGTGACGCCGCCACGCTTGACCCGGTTGGGGAGATACCCCGCCAGCCCGATTGGGTAGATGCGTTGAGCCTCAGCCCGGACGGTAAATGGCTCGCTGCGGGGCGCTTCGACGGTACCCTGAGCGTTTATCGCATGGGCTCGTTCCAGCAAGCTCTCGGCCCGCTGGTCGCATTTAAGCCTGCGCCCCTGGGAACGCCAGGGCCAGTGCAAACCGCGCGCGCGGCTGGCCGTTAAGTCTGCGGTTCGCCGCTTTTGGGGTGGCCTTCGGAGGGAACACGCATGAAAGTCAAATTTGGCCTCTTATTCCTTGGCGCATTTCTTCTGGCGTGCCTGCCGTTACGCATGATCCCCCAGGAGGCCGCCTCCGCGCCACACGGGGCTCCTGCAAACGGCGACGTGCTGGCGCAACAGCCAGCCTCGCTCGCCGGCTCTGAGGCGCCCTTGATTCCACCCACGATTTCGAATATCCGCCCGGCGGGAATGCGGCGCGGGGCCACCGAGACGTTTACCGTTGAAGGGCGAAACCTGGCGGAGGCAAAAAAGGTTTTGTTTGACGCGCCGGGTCTTCGCGCCCGCGTCACCTCGATTGTGGATGTACCTGAGAAAGCCCGCCACATTCAGATCAACGTTGATCTGGGCGCCGAGGTTCCGCAGGGCAAAAAGCAGAAAGCTCAGATTCAGGTGACGGCTGACGCATCTACCCAACCGGGCATCCACTGGTTCCGCATCCAAACACCGCTAGGAACTTCCAATGTGATGCCGCTTGACGTGGGCGGCCTGCAGGAAATCAAGACCCATCCATCCTCTCCTACTGCTTTACCACAGACGGTGGCGCTGCCCGCGACCATCCTCGGGGCAATTAGCGCGCCCGGTCAGGTCAACCGATATCAGTTCACTGGCCGCAAGAACGAGGACGCAGTGTTCCGCGTGGTGGCGTCGCAATTGGGATCGCCGTTGCGCTCTGTGCTCACGCTCAACGACTCGTCAGGACGGCAGCTTGCGCAGACGGGAAAGTTCTCCGGCAAGCCAGACGCGGTTCTCGTTTACAGGCTTCCCGCCGATGGCCACTACACACTCAGCATCTCTGACCAGGAAGAAAAGTCGGGAATGGACCACTTCTACCGCCTCTACGCCGGGGACTTACCTTACATCCAGAGTGTGTTCCCGCTTGGGGTGAAGGCGGGACGTCCGGCGGAAGTGCGGGTGGAAGGCGTGAACTTAGGTGGAATTCATCAGATGACCGTGAACCCGCCCCACAGCGCAGACGGGTGGACCACAATACCCCTCCGCATAACAACGCGGCAGGGCTACATTTCGAACACGGTCAATCTGGCGGTTACGGATGACCCGCAAGTGGCCGCGGCCGGATCGAATGACAGCCCCGCCACCGCGCAGCCGGTTTCAATTCCCACCGCCATTAACGGGCGGCTCGATAAAGGCGCAGCCTCCGGGAACTATTTTCGATTTACCGCGAGCAAAGGCGAGCGCGTAACATTTGAGGTTGCCGCGAGCCGCCTGGGATCGCCGCTCGATTCCGTGATTGAGGCGCTCGATAGCCAAGGCAGACCCATCCCGCGCGCTGTTGTTCGCTGCCTTAACGAAACTTCGCTGACGCTTGCGGACCGCGACTCGCGCACGCGCGGCTTCCGCTTGGTCTCGCGCACGGGCTTCCACGATAACGATTACCTTATGGTTGGTGAGGAGCTTGACCAAATCCAGTTCATCCCCGACCAGCCTGACGCCGACATTCTGCTTAAGGGATACGGCGACCTGCGCGTTGCGCTGCTCGGCACTTCGCCCGAAGCGCACTACGTAACCCAACCAGCATACCGCGCCGAAATACTGCCGCCCGGCGCCAAGTTCCCGCCGAACGGCCTTCCCGTGTTCCGCCTAACTTACCGCAACGACGACGGCGGCCCTGGCTTTGGCGCTGATTCGCGCCTGGACTTCACCGCCCCCGCCGATGGCCAGTACCTTATCCACATCGCCGACGTTCGCGGTCTCGCGGGTCCCGACTTCGGTTATCAGTTAATTGTACGCGGCGCGAGCCCCGATTTTACGCTCTCCGCTTCGCCTTCCAATCCCAATATCCCGCGCGGGGGGCGGATGCCGGTTGAGGTCACTGCCGACCGGATGCTTGGTTATCAAGGCCCGATCGATGTCAAAGCGTTGGGGCTGCCTCCGGGCATCACCGCAGGAGCCGCCACCATTCCGGCGGGCCAGGACTCAACCACAGTCATTCTCTCAGCGTCAAACGTAATGTCCGCTGATTTCGCCGCCCGGCCGTTTAAGATCGAAGGCCGCGCGTGGCTGGGCGGACGCGAGGTTACGCGAACGGCCGACCCCGGCTCGCCGCTGCGTGTAGTGGCGGTCATGCCCCCGCCCGATATCCGCGTGGCTGCGGGGCCGCGCGAGATTTCCCTTAAGCCCGGCGAGACGGCGAATGTCACCATTCAAGTGACGCGCGAAAACGGCTTCAAGGGGCGCGTTCCTTGCCAGGTGGATAACCTCCCACCCGGCGTGAGGGTGGTCAACATAGGGTTGAATGGCGTGCTGGTGCACTCCGGCGAGTCCAGCCACGCGTTCACTCTGCGCGCGGAAGACTGGGCGCAGTCTGTCACGCAACCCGTATACATCGTGGGACAGGTCGAGTCGAACGCCAGCACCAACCATGCGTCTCAGCCCATCCTGCTCAAGGTTGAGGGGAAACCGCAGTTAGCGGCTGGCAGCCCGGGAAAACCAGGATATTAATCCAGATTTCCCCAGTTTTGAGCCAACGAGAGGATCAAAACCCTCTTCCTGCGGTTGTAGCGGCGGCCTCTGGCCGCCGGTCGTTACTGTTAAAAGCCGGCGGCGAGACGCCGCCGCTACAGCGCGTGGGGGTGCGTTACACCTGCTCCAAGATTGCGAAGTCGCCCGGATTCCACGCCTGAACGACAATGCAGAGTTTGTCCCCAGCCTTGTGCAGCACGGCTTTGTGGTTGTGCTCAAAGTTCGCCAAGCCGAGATCCGCTTTGGGAAAGATCGTAGAAATCAGCCGGCTGCTCTCAAAAAGATAAATCGGCGCTCCTTTCGCCGGATCGGGACCCACCAGCGTCGGTATCAACGCGTATTGGTCCAGATAATCGATCGAGCATGGCAAGGAGCCCATTGGCATTTTGAGCGTCGAGAGATAGTGGCCGTAGCGGCCAAATTGCTTCACTTCCGAGTGCGGCCGGTCGGTGATATCGAGCCGCTTCGAGTCCGGGTGCACGGTGACGGCGTGAGCCGTCTGAAACTGGCTGCGCCCGTCGCCCTTTCCGCCGAAGGCCAAGTCGCTCCACTCGACCCGCGAGGGAGTCATCACCCGGGCGGTCAGCACATAGTCGAGCTTTGAGTAGCCGGTGGTGAAGTAGTAAAGTCCGTCGAGATAGGCGGCGCCGGTCGGCGCAAAATTGCCGCCGCCCTGGAAGTAATCTCGGACTTCCGGCGGCTCGAATTCATGATCGGGCGGAGGCGCGTCCAGCGTGCTCAGCAAGGTTCCGTCGAGCGCCGTGGTGAAAATCTTGCCAGCGTCGTTCGCCGGAAACACGAGGTAGGGCGCGCCGTCTTTGGGATCAAACCAGAGGGTGGTGTCGTGCAGATTCACCTGCCGCATCGTCTCGGCGGTGTCCAGCAGCCGGATCGAATTGAGATCGGCTGCGATTTGGAGAATTCCGGCCCCGATCAGGAAGAAATAAGTCTCTCCGCGGCCCGGCCGCCGGTCCACGGCAAAGCCGCCGTGAGCCTTCACCAGCACCTTTTGCGCGGCAGCGGGCAGAAGAGAAGAGGTATGCTTCACTCTGAACTTCATCGCGCCCTGTCCGCTGACTCCGGGAGCTTGAGTCATAGCGCCCGCCTGCGATGATGCTTGCGATTGTGCGAAAGCACGGCTTTCGGCGCTACCCATGAGCGCCAGCCCGGCTGCGGAAGAACCTTGCAGGAAGCCCCGGCGTGAGACAGTTTGTTTCTTCATTAACTCCTCTTTACCCAACGCGACGTGAACAAGCTCAAGACGGCTCGTTAATCGGGTCTGTGTGACAACTGCGATTGTAGCGGCGGCCGCTGGCCTTTCAATGAGTAAAGACCGGCGGCCAGAGGCCGCCGCACCAGCGCCTTTTCCAGCGTTTTCACATCGTCTGGATTAACGCAGCGAAACCCTAATAATCCACGTGAGCAGGCGCCGCGG